>JAIRRP010000014.1 GCA_031255915.1 Puniceicoccales bacterium
AAAATGAAAGCTCCCGCTTTGCATTTTTCTCTTACCGCAAAGGCGGCAAACTGGAAAAACCGAAACCTACAGACAGGAACCACATCCCAAGATTTGTCCACACAACGAGCTCTTACAACTCCTGTGGATGGGAACACAATATCCAGTCTTCCAACATCCTTCTAGGAACCAATTGCATCGCAAAACGCAGCAATAGGGAAGCGGCCAGCGCATCGTAAAGTGCCCCATGGGGATGAGCCCTATCGGGAGGACAGTGAAGCGCCACTTCTCGCCGTAATGATTCCTGCAACGAACAACTTTGGATGAGATCCATCAGGCCATAGGAAGCCAATCCCGGTGCCATATGTCCCCAAAGGGCACAGGTATCCAGCCAAGGGCCCCAGGTTGCCACCTTCTGATTCGATGTAAAGCTCGGAACATAGCCCGGCGATGCCCAATAATGGCGCAACAGAGTATCTTCGACATGGCAGGAATGGGCACAGAAGATTCCCGACCTGCGGAGCTGGAGGAAATAAGCTACGTCCTGACTGATATCCAAACAACTTTGCGGCACTTCGTCGGGCAAAAAAAACGGAGGACAGAGCCGCGTTTGAACTTTCGAAATTTCCTGCCCATTCAGGGAAACCACACCCCACTCCGAAACACCTGATTTGCGATTTCCTTCGAAATCAATCACATGGATGGGAACCGGCATCAATGGGACGATTTGAGAATTTTCAAAAAAGCATCCTGCGGAATCGAGACTTTTCCGATCTGCTTCATGCGCTTCTTACCCTCTTTCTGTTTCTCCAAAAGCTTTCGCTTCCGCGTAATATCGCCACCATAGCATTTGGCTGTTACGTCTTTACGCAGGGCGCCCAAGGTCTCTCGGGCGACGACATTGGCTCCGACGGCCGCCTGAATCGCGATCTTAAAGAGCTGCTTCGGCAGCAATTCCTTGAGCTTTTCGCATAATTCGCGGCCGCGTGAAGCCGCCTTATCGCGGTGCACCATCGAAGCAAATGGTTCGATCGACTCGCCATTGACCAGAATATCCAGACGAACCAGATCCGCTGCGACGTAATCGCCCAATTCGTAATCCATGGAACCATATCCGCGGGTGATGCTTTTGAGACGATCATTGAAATCGACCAGAATTTCGCTCAGCGGCAGTTGACACACAAGCATGACCCGTTGCGTATCGACGGTCTCGGTACGTCCGCAGATCCCACGCTTTTCCGATACTAATGAAAGGATATCGCCAATCGCATCATTGGAAATGTGCAGGGTAGCCGTAAGGGTCGGTTCCTGAATGGATGCGATGGAAGAAGCATCCGGCAACAGGAGCGGGTTGTCGATCTCTTTTTGGGAACCATCCGTCAGGTGTACCCTGTACACCACACCGGGATAGGTCGAAATCACATCCAGGTCATATTCCCTTCGCAGGCGCTCCTGGACGATCTCCATGTGCAGAAGCCCCAGAAATCCGCAGCGAAATCCAAAACCCAAGGCGGTGGAACTCTCCGATTGAAATACGAGCGCCGCGTCGTTGAGCTGCAGGCGTTCCAGAGCCGCCTGGAGCTTGCCGTACTGCGACGTGTCGAGCGGATAGAGACCACTGAAGACCATGGGGCGGACGTCCTTATAACCCCTGAGCATCTCCGGAGCCGGGTCCCGGTACAGCGTCACCGTATCTCCAATCTTCACATCCGCCACTCGCTTGAAATTGCTCACCACGTAGCCCACCTGACCGGACCGAAGGACATCCGTCTTCTGCATCTGCGGGGAAAAAATCCCGACTTCTTTGACAACGGTATGCTGCTGTGTTCCCATCATCAGGACTTCATCACCGGCCCGCAGTTCGCCGGAAAATATTCGCACATAGCAAATGACGCCCTGGTAGGTATTGAATACGGAGTCAAAGATCAGGCAGCGGGTTTGGGGATAATCCGATCCCTTCGGCGCCGGAATTCGTTCGATAATGGCCACAAAAATTTCCGCAATACCGAGGCCCGTCTTGGCACTCGCCCGAAGTGCTTCTTCCCGCGGGATCGCCAAAATATCCTCCAATTGCCGCAGCACCTCCTCTGGCCGAGCACCCGGAAGGTCGATCTTATTGAGAACCGGGATAACGATCAATCCCTGCTGCATCGCCAATTGTGCATTGGCCACCGTCTGGGCCTCGATGCCCTGGGCGGCATCCACCAGGAGCAATGCACCCTCACAAGCGGCTAGGCTGCGCGAAACTTCGTAGGAAAAATCCACATGTCCCGGTGTATCGATCAGATTGAGAATCCATTCCAAGCGCTTCTCATCGATGTACCGCATCGTCACCGGATGGCACTTGATGGTGATCCCGCGCTCACGCTCCAGATCCATGGAATCCAGCACCTGTTCCTGCATCTCACGCCGCTGCAGTGTATGCGTCGTCTCCAACAGCCGATCGGACAACGTTGTCTTCCCATGGTCGATATGGGCGATGATGCAGAAATTTCGGATATGCGACGGAGAAGGCATAGGCTATTCAGCCGTAAGCAAATGGAAAACGAGCCTGAGACAAGCTTCTTTCCATCTCCATTTTTGCCATTTCTCCACAAAACTCCACCGGGTTGGAAGTACCATTTTTTTCAAACGCCCTTTAGATCATCTTCTTTATTCTTCGCCTCTCAAAGAACATTTGTCATTTACGCAATTGACATTTAAATCAAGGCGCTTAGCGCGCACCACTATGAACGCATTATTTTTGTACGTAATATTTCTATTCTTCGGCATTTCCAAAGCTTTCGCTCCTCCTGTTCTGGGAAACGGAGCACGGATGAGTTACCTGGTGCCTGCGTTCACGGTGGGCACTAATATCCTCGATTCCAATGGGGCCCAAACAGAGATTTTAAAGCACTCCGTTCTACCCAATCAAGGAGCTTTACTGCCCATTGAACTGGGGAATCTCCTCGTCCGCATGGGGATGGCTACTCCGCAAAATGACATGGGTGAAAATTCTCAATTTAATTTGTCACCCACCGTCATTTTCCACCGAACAGAACATAAACTGTACTCGCCGGATGTTTCCCGCCTGAGGCTCATTCCACACATAGCGGTAATTGACGATAACAAAGCCTCTGTTAACGGACGATATGCTGTTAATCAGAGTCAACGACAAATTACAGCTTTGCGTCTACATGATGGTTGTTTTCTCAACCACTGCGACGCTGTAGAACCCGGATTAAAACAACGCACTCTTCCTGAAAATTTTATCAAAGTAGCCTGTTTTACGGATACTATATTTGGAGTTTTTCCGAAACGCACTTCCCTAACAGTCGTGAATCCACCAGGCCGAGGAGAGGGGCGTATTTGCCAATTTCTCTATCCCGACGCTACTACATTTCAGGTTGATGGCAGGAGTCGGAACGGGCAATACGAAGTCTATTCCATCATCTATCCCACTCAAAGCGGGAAGTGCGTCCTGACGCAACATATCCTCATCGTCCCAGCACAAGAAGTAATAAAAACCACAGCCGGCAATTCGATTCTGCAATTTGTCGATGATCCGCAACGTCAGCATCAGCTATGGGCCCAAGAAATGAGCCAAAAAATCGAACAACTCATCCGTCGACTGGAAAGCAATGAAGGTCGTCACATCATCCCTAGTTTTGCCGATAGAATCCGGAATCTTATACGAAGAAGTGGCTTCGACGGCAAAATTCCGCGCAACAGCCGTTTCCGACTGGTTATACTCGTTAAAGGCGGCCTCTGGGGCGAGACCCAAGTTGGAATGAGTATGCTGTTTGCGGCACAGAGGCACAACTGGGAATGTGTTCTTATTAATAATCCTCACGAGTGTATTCCTCTCATATCCGCTCTCAATCCACATCTTGTCTTCTCGATGGATCCCACGGTAAAAGTTCCAGATTGCATCAGCATCATTGCCATCCAGGGGACAAATACCTCTAATGTCGAAACGGATACTGCCTTAAGAGCCATTAGCAACAATGATGGTTTCGTTTTTTGGTTATTCGGGGACACTTTACAAAAAGGTAAGGAGCACCTTAAGAATCATCTTCAACGCATGGGAAGACAACCTCTATCTTTTGATTTTGTGCCCTCATTTCACGAAACTCAATTCCAAGAATATCCCCCTAATTCCCCATCTCGACTCTTTTATACAGGCGGGAATTGGGATAATTTAAGGGGAAGCACTACCTATCGCCATCTCTATCAAAAGCTTAATACGAGCAACTTTTGCAGCTTCTATGGTGAGCAGCAAGTATGGAAAGATTACTCGAATTATAAAGGACGGCTCCAATTCAATGGCATAGATCCTATTAAAAAATCCGGGGAATGTGGTATTTATCTCGCATTACACGGCTCTGTTACTAACAGCAATATTGCCGGTACCCATGGACTTGCTGGCCAAGGAGGAGCTATTTCTGGAAGAGTATTCGAAGCATGTGCCGCTTCATGTGTTATCATATCGGATAAGTTATTACCGCAATTCCTTCAGGATATTTTTGGAACTAACATTCTCTACATCGACATAAAAGTAGATGAGCAAAACCCCCAAGGAGCGGCAGAAGATATGTTTCAGCAAATTCAGCGACATGTGCAGTGGATCCGTGACCATCCACAAGAAGCTACGGCCAAAGCCCGAGAATGTCATCACATTTACATCGAAAAATTCACCAACGAGATATTCCTCAACAAACTGCAGGATCTGTATGAGGAAATCCTCCAGGAACGGGGAAGGTAAAAAATAGGAATTATTTACTTCTTTAACGGGTGCTCATCAAGGTCACGTCAGGGCCCTTTCCGTTCATTCGGCAATGCCCTTGACAGGCTCCAAAAGTGTTTTCAGCTGGGAAGATATTTTTTTAGAATTTTTTCATGAAAACCAGGTGGCAGACTTGCAGATTTATGAGCCTCGGGCTGATGTGTGCGGTCTTATTGGCCTATGTCCTGTATAAAAATGTCATCAGACCGAAGCAGATACTGTGGCGAATGGTCAGGAATGGCTGGATTTCACCCGGGCTATACGACAAATACCGGCAGCATGGCGAATCCGGCAAACTACCCCACATGGAGGGTAAATTTCGCGTTGCGGTGTTTGCCCCAAATGGACTCGGGGATACCCAGACCCAGCGGCGCATTGCACAAATGGCCGAAGAACTCAGTTGGGAATGGGCCATATGCCTCAACTATACCCATCAAGATCGTCGAAATCACCAACGGGCACTTGTCGAGAAGCTGAGAATCCGCACTGCATCCTCCACTTCCTTACCGAAGAGGACTATCTGATGCCTGGAATAAGCAATTTGCTATTCATCCATTTCCCGGGATGGTTAGAATTCAACGGTGATGCCGAAGGAAATAAGCGCCTCACCCTTATGAGCCAATACGATGGATTTTTTCTCAATCCTCCTCTGGAAAAGACAGAAACTTTGCGCCAGTTTATGGCCTCTTCGGGCAAGAAATTTTTCTCTGTACCGTCCTATTTGACATGCAAAAGAACACCTTTCTCGGCCACGCCTAAAGCAAGATTATTCTTCTGTGGCCACAATTGGGATGATAGAGGTGGTGAAAAATATTTTAAGCTCTGGAGGGCACTGAGCGACACGGATTATTTTGAAGCCTATGGTACACGGCGTGCCTGGACAGACCTCTTGACCCGGAAACCTGTCAAGGCCTACAGAGGACGATTGCCCTCAACTGCCAATGCCGTGTACAACAAGACGCTTGAGTGCGGTGTTTCGTTAGTCATTCACGGCAGAACCCACCTGGAAGGGAATTGTCCCAGTGCCCGTATCTTTGAAGCCGCAGCGGCGAGTAGCGTCGTCATCAGCGATGAGCTTCCGTTTACCAAAAAACATTTCGGCGATTCGGTGCTTTATGTCGACACCACCCAACCGGCTGAGGAGATGTTTCGGACCATCGATGGCCACATGCAGTGGATATTGAGCCACCCACAAGAAGCTCAAGAGCTCGCCCGGCGATCACATCAGATATTTTGCGAAAAATTTGCACTGGAAGACTTCATGCGCGATATTTTGGATCTTTATGAGAGCGTTACAGAAGGCAAAGTAGTTCCCGGCAGCAAAATGGTGAGCGATTAAGAGGGTGTGGAGCCGTCGGTGGTACAGCGCATGCTACGCATCTAAAATTATCTTCCATTCATCCCAGCAAACTGACAGATACCAAAAAGCATTTAGGAAAATCGCAATCTGTCTTCAATGCGATTTCTGGTGCCCAGAGAGGGGGTCGAACCCTCACTCTCTTGCGAGAATCGGATTTTGAGTCCGACGCGTCTGCCGATTCCGCCATCTGGGCTTGAAGAATATGAAGAGAATGTGCGGTGTTCTTCCCTTGCTGCAAGTGGAAAATGCGAGGAATTTTACGAAGTACCAAACATATATCCGCCATAAAAAATAACCATCTCAGAGAATGTCGTCAAAACCAGGCAGCCAAAAGAGAGATAGAAGGGATATGGAATGCAGAAACAAGTCTTCTATGTGTCCTTTTTTCTATTCCACCTTTCTTTCCTCTCTTTTCCTTTTATTAACCTTTTTTGACGACACCCTCTAATGCTCCTGAGAAGAATAAGCGTTGAGCGGCTTCATCATCGCTCAAGGCATTAGACGATATTTTACAAACACTCATATGGGTTCTATAGAAACACAAATCCCAAAAGACTTGGAGTTGTTCAATAAATTCAGGACTCTTTCCAAAAATCAAGGGATAATCATATGCTTTCAAAGCCAAAATTATCGTCGAGCCTGCCGCCTTTGAGCCCAAAGGGCTCTTGCCCGCTACGCGGGCGGCGGGAAGGAAAAATGAAAGCTCCCGCTTTGCATTTTCCCCTTACCGCAAAGGCGGCAGACCGAAGCGCCCTCAATGGCAGGACAAACCAAATCCCCCTAAGCCAAGAAAAGCCCAACAACCGAGAACATAGCCTGTCCTTTCGTAAAAACTGCCTAGAGGGCGTCCTCAAAAAAGGTTGATAAAGAGAAAAAGAGAGGAAAGAAAAATGGAATAGAAAAGAGGACACATAGGAGACTTATTTCTGCATTTCACATCCGTTCCATCTCTCTTTTGGCTTCCTGATTTTAACGACCTCCTCTAAGCCAAAAGATACCCAGTGGAGCGCTATTACTTTACTGCCGATCATTCATAACCGCAAAGTTCCAAAATGTTCTTGATGAAGGAGAAACTTTTCGATAGCCCTAGAGGCTAAAATCTCCCATGTCACTGATTCCTACCGTCGATGACCGATCGCCCCTATGGCGACTCCTCATTTGCTTCATCCTGGGCATCGTTCTCGCAGAATATTTCCCTAAAACTTCTCTATGGAGTATATTAGGAATATTTTTTCTCTTCTCGAATTCCATATACCTTATTTTTCGCAACCAGGTACCCAAACAAGGCGCCAGTTCTCCTTTTGCGCCCATAAAACGCCATGGAACCACATTCCTTCATACTGGGCTTTTCCTCTCTATGTTTACCTTTTACGCCCAGTGGCGATTTCCACCACCACTCGAGGAGGAAAATTTCAATCCCGGTTGGCATACATTGGACATTCGTCTGCAGAGGGTCTATGCCCGCAAAAGGCTCCACAATTACCAAATTTATGGGCAGGGAATTCTCGTCGATAGCCCCTCTTTACCGTCGAAATTTCGAAAACAACGCCTCTATTTCATGCTCTATGAAGATACCCCTCAAGCGCACTATCGCGGCCAGATCCTACGTGTACGCGCCCACCTCCAATGCCTCGAAAAAAGAACCTACAAACCGCACTCCTTCGAGACCTATCTGCAACGCGTTCGAATTCCACTTCAGATCGATCGCGGCAATATTCAAACCCTCTTATGCGAGGGCCCTGTATTCTTCCGCTGCTGTTACCAATTACAGCAACACGCCCTAGCAATTCTCGCCATCGATAATAAAGATACCCACATCCTACGGTGCCTATTGCTCAATGACAGAGCCTGCGTTTCGCGGTCGCAAAAACAGCTCTTTTCGCGCACCGGCATAGCTCATCTCTTGGCCATCAGCGGCCTTCACATCGGCATCATTGGACTGATGCTAGAATACTTCTTTCGCCTATTCCGGCTATCCAAAAAACAACGTCGCATTCCCTGTATCCTAATCCTTGGGCTTTATACCTGCGTTATCGGAATTCCGCCTTCGGCCCTACGAGCTTTTCTGATGCTGGCTTACGCTTGGTCCGCCTGCTTTTTTTCACGAAGAACAACGACACTCTCAGCCATTAGCTTTTCGGGCATCATGGCGTTGCTCATTGCCCCTCATCAATTATGGGATTTGGGATTCCAACTTTCTTACATCGCCGTCTTCTGCATTATCCTTATCGGAAGTCTGTTGGCATCCTATACCTCATATTGGCTCCGCCTTCGAAGCACTTTCGAAAAAGGCCCCTCAAGGGCTACTCCATGGAAAAAATTCCTTCGCTATGTTCTCTTCTATGGATTGCAATCTTCCTGCATCTCGGCACCTATTTCTCTCCTGACGATTCCGCTCAGCATCGAGTATTTCGGTTCCTTCAGCCTCAGCGGTATTTTCATCAACCTCATCGCTATTCCGCTCGCCTTTGGCCTCATTACCGTAGGATTTTCAACCCTCATGCTGGGACTATTTCTAGGAGATGCCTGTTCCCAATGGATACTAAGCCATCTTCTGCTTCCTTATGCTCAAAATTTCGAACGAATCCTCCATTGGTGCGACCTGCATTTACCCTATTTTTGGGGACAACAAACCCTAGCTGCAGGTACCGGCATCACCGCGTTCCTGATCATGTGTGCGCTCAGTCTCATTTTTCACCACCATCGATTGAAGAATTTTCTCAAAACACAGACTTACCGCATTGCCATGCTCACAGAAGATACCTTCAGCTCGAGGGACATGCCTTACTTCACCAACAGGAGTTCGTAAAATTTTTATCTCCCTAGAGTGTGTCGTCAAAAAAGATTGACAAAGGGAAAAAGAGAGGAAGAAAGATGGAATGGAAAAAAGAACACATAGGAGACATGTTTCTGCATTCCATATCCACTCCATCTCTTTTTTGTTGCCTGATTTTGATGACACCTTCTAGGTAAAGTTTCTAGGGCGTCTCCGGTCGATGGGGCGGGTTTGCCGCCTTTGAGCCCTTCGGGCGCTTGCCCGCAGTGCGGGCTGCGGTAAGAAAAAATTAAAGCTCCCGCTTTGCATTTTTCCATACCGCAAAGGCGGCAAACCGAGAGCTCCCGAGCTTGGGAGTTTTGTCGTTGTCCTAGACCTAAAGTGTGTCGTCACACAAAAGGTTAACAAAGGAAAAGAGAAGGAAGAAAGATGGAATGGAAAAAAGAACACATAGGAGACATGTTTCTGCATTCCGTACCCGCTCCATCTCTCTTTTTGTTGCCTGATTTTGATGATACCCTCTAAGAAAACCATAACGAGCTTTACAGGACCACCCAAAAGGGCTTCTTTAATGTTCTCATGAGGGGATATAAAGAATCCGGCCATTTTCGATGGAGAGAATCTAAAAACAGGTTCCATCACCCTACTCATGACCGAGATATTTCAATGCCCATTGGAAGACATCGACAAGCTCCAGCTGCGTAATCCTCATGGACCGAGAAGAATCGATTTCCAATATCGCCGATTACCTTGCCATTAACGCAAAAAAAATGCCCGATCGTACGGCCCTCCTGATGCCAAAGCGAAGGTTCAGCATCGGCAAAACATGTTGGATAAAAAAAACATTCCAGGAACTTCATGAAGAGGTCGAGGAGCTCATGGGTATATTCAATGAACGATTTCACATCTCACCTCAACACCGCGTTCTCCTCGTCATACGGCCAGGGTACGAACTCATCACAAGTGTCTTCGCCCTCATGCGTTTGGGTGCTATTCCCATCGTCATCGATTCGGGGATGAGTCTTCGACAATTCTTCGCCTGCGCGCGAAAATCTACTCCTGATTTTCTCTTAGGAACAGGAGCATTGCGATGGCGCTTCGCCCTGTTGAAACCTTTTTTTATGCCCGAATTACGTACCATCTGGCTCACATACTCTTCTTATCGATCGAAGAAACATACCCATCTGTTAAATATTTCCTCCCACAAAATCTCACCACCTACGCCACAAGCAGATGACCCAGCGGCCATTCTGTTCACATCCGGCTCTACTGGAACCGCCAAAGGCGTTCTCTATCGACATCGCCATTTCACGGCCCAACTGAAAGCTTTAAAGGATAACTACCCTCTTCAGGAGGGTGGTGTGGATATTTCCTTGCTGCCTATATTCTCCCTATTTAATCCCATTCTGGGCCGAACGACGGTCCTGCCCGAAATGAATGCGATGAAACCCTCGCAACTTCAGGCAAAGAAGATCATCAAAGCCATCCAAACACACCATGTCACGAGCAGCTTCGGCGCGCCGGTTCTGTGGCGAAAAATCGCCCTCTATTGTCGCCAACAAAGCATCCAACTTCCCGATATTCGCTTTCTCTTTCTCGCTGGAGTTTCCTGCGACATTCCAACACTTGAGCTCCTACGTTCCATCATCCCTAATGCCGATATCCACACACCTTACGGGGCGACGGAAGCACTTCCCATAGCCGATATTCGATGCGACGAAATTCTTTTCAAGTGGAAAATTTTTCAGGAAAATGGAGTGGGAACTTGCGTCGGGAAACCAGTAACAGATACAAAAATTCGCATCATTAAACCCATTGAAGGAACCATTTCCTCATGGAATCCTTCGTGGGAACTTTCAACAGGTTACATAGGTGAAATTATCGTCAGTGGGCCCATGGTGACGGAAACTTATGACCATGAGATAGAAAAGACTCGCATGGCCAAGATCTACGATGGAGCTGTAGTTTGGCACCGGACAGGAGACATGGGCTTTCTGGATCAACAAGGACGTCTTTGGTTTTGCGGACGCAAAGCCGAATGCATTGCCGTAGATGACACAATCTTCTATCCCGATTGCACGGAACCTTTTTTTCTCAAACATCCCCATGTTGCCCGATGCGCTCTCATTGGCCTACATCGAAAAAAGCAATTAGTCCCTGCCATTGTCATACAGCCTAAACGAGGGCATTATCCGCTTTGGAGCTTTTCCCGTTACCGATTTATCAAAGAGCTCAGGGCCTTGGCGCAGCGATATGAAAAGACGAGTCTCATCCAGAATTTTTTCTTCTGTCGAAAATTACCCGTCGATGTCCGACACAACGCCAAAATTCATCGACTTGCCCTAGGACAGAAATATGGCCGGCGAACTTTATTGAATTTTTAACACTTCAGAAATCGTCGTCCTACCACTGAGAATAAAACGAATTCCTTCCTGCTTAAGAGATACATAACCTTCGGTCAAAGCTAAGTCATAGATATCCTTTTGGGAGGCATGAACCCGAATAGCTTCTCGAATACTCCGGGAAATCGGCATCCATTCGTAAATCGCAAAACGTCCTGAATACCCCGTAAGAGAGCATCGATCGCATCCATGTCCGACATAAATTTCCTTTGCCTTTAGCTCAGGGAAAAGTTGTATCTCTTCTGAAGTCAAATCGTAGGGTTCCTTGCAGTGTTCACAAATTTGTCGCACGAGCCGCTGCGCCAAAATACCCCTGACGGTATCGGCGATTAAATAAGGCTCAATCCCCATGTCGACTAGACGTATAATCGTGCTCGGCGCATCGTTTGTATGCAAAGTTCCCAAGACGAGATGTCCCGTCAATGCCGCTTGAATCGCCACACGCGCCGTTACGGTATCGCGCAACTCACCTACGAGAATCTTATCCGGATCATGACGCAAGAATGACCTCAATACGCGATCGAAAGTAAGGCCTATTTCCTCATGGACATTTACTTGAATCATTCCGTCCACTTCATATTCCACAGGATCTTCAACCGTCAAAATTTTTACCCCTTCACGATGGACATAGTGAAGGGCACTGTACAACACCGTCGTCTTACCGCTGCCCGTTGGACCCGTCGTCAGCAAAATTCCAGAATTACTTTCAAGACATTCCTTTACAGCTTCTAAAATAGGAGCTTGCATCCCCACCTTTTCAATATCGAAGTACCACGACCCTTTATCCAATACGCGTAAGACGACACTTTCACCATACTGTGTTGGGAGCGTCGATATGCGAAAATCCACCCAACGACCAGCGTATTTGCGCTCAATATGCCCATCCTGCGGTAAGCGCTTCTCTGATGAATTCAAATTAGCCAATGTCTTCACGCGCGAAATAACCGCACCACCAAGACCTCTTTCAGGTGCCGGATACTCCCTCAATACACCATCGATGCGCAGGCGTATCAACATATCCTTCTCAAAGGTCTCGAAATGAATATCCGAGGCATGTGCTTCAACGGCACGTTCCAGCACATTATCCACAAAGCGGATAATCGGAGATGCCGTTTCTTCTAAACTCTGTAATCCAAGCGCCATGAAAACATTATATGCCGTTTGACGGCCGTATCAAATTTCACATCAAATTTTTCATTAAAAAACTTGCGTAGCACTTGTTTTCTTTACAGATATTTAAGAAGGGTATGATGAGAATAAAGAAGAATGGGAGTGGTTTTTTTCAGATTATAGTAGGATTTTTGCTATTATGTAATATCGCGAGCGCCGATCCCCGCCGCTTTGAAATTTATAAGGCCGTTGAGGAGAGCGACTTAAATAAAGTAAAAGCGCTTATGGAGTTTTGGCCGCGCTGCATCAATGATCTTTCTTGGAAAAATGGGCCTTATGAGGGAATGACTCCATTTCAACTCGCTATCATGTTGGAAGAAAAAGAGATAGTTAAGTACATATTGCTAGAGGGGAATGTAAACTTTCTTAAAAAGGAACCACACCGTGGGGATAATGCTCTGTTCATCGCTATTCGACTCAACGCCTATGTGAGCATTCTCAATGCTATTATTGATTACTTGACAGCCATGTACGACGACCCCGAATGTGAAAGAATTCTCAATGGAGTTCTCAACTCCTTCAATCGCGTAGGAGAGACCATATTTGGATTCATCATACTATCTAATGTTATCAATAAGGCTCAGGTACTGCAAAGACTTCTTGAGATCGGTTTACGCCCAAGGATGATCCCGTTTGAAACCGATAGAATGGATCCATCTGAAATCAATGGTATCTACGTCCAGAGACCATCGCTAAGGAACCCTCTGTACGTACTGTGGTGGAACAAAGAATGGGAGACGTTTTTTACTTTACTCCGATTCCACCCCGAGTGGTTATTCGAGCGCATAGAAGTCCGAATAAAGGGATCATGTTTCGGCAATCAATCTCTCATCATGAGAATCACCCAAAATGACGCTTTTCTCGAACTTAAAGAAGTTGTTCGGGAGTATAAAACAGATGATCCATTTTTATTACAGCTATGTAGGGATGACTCCGAAACAGTCAGTGAAGAGGATGCAAATTCACTTGCCGCCTACCTAAATTCCTTGGGAAAGATAAAAAGCAGTGAAGGATTGACACTACGACAAATCCTAGGTAACCGTATCCCTAAGGTAAAACCTTTGGAAGAACAGAAGAGCCGTAAAGAAAATACGCCACCGCAACCTCCAACCTATCATGGCTTCGGTATAATTATCGAACTCAGAGCAAACGATGAATCTGGAAACGAATTTGATGATGAATTTGAAGACGAATTAGAGGCATTTTAACGACGAAATAAACGACACAATGAATGCATATTCATCATCTACATAAATCTCCGCAAACAACGGCCTCACTTCTCTCGGCTCCAGAAAAAATCATATCACTAAAACATAAGCTCTTTAAAGCATTTCTATTTTTCTTTTCCTAAAAACAGGCTCTTTAAAAACACACTCGACAGCCGTACTCTCTCTTTGCTATTCTGACACCTCGCCTATTACGAGAATCAATGTTTTCCATTCTCCTCACAGTATTCTTCTTTGCTACCTCTATCTTTATCCATGAATTAGGTCATTACCTGGCGGCCAAACAACGAGGGCTTTTCGTTCCAAAATTCTCCATCGGATTCGGCCCAAAAATTGTTTCATGGCAATCTCAGGAAACCGAATTCTGCATCTCACTCTTACCACTAGGCGGTTACGTTGTTCTCCCTCAATTAGTTGACCCCAAAGCGATTGAAGGAATGTACACCATCTCCAAGCGCTATAAACAACAGCTAAGCGCTTACGATAGGATTATTGCGGCCGCTATGGGGCCAATATTTAACCTTCTCCTGGCGTTTTTCATAGCCTCTATCCTATGGATTCACGGCACACCTACACTCTCCAAAGAGATGTCAACCACTGTAGGTTACATTTTTCCCCGTCTCTCGACCCCTTCGGGAGAAATCGCAAACCCAACCGCAATCTCTGGGCTGCAATTAGGGGATACTATCCTATCCATCGACGATCGTCCCGTCCATAACTTTGAAGAAATACAGCAAGCCATTTACTTTAGCTTCCAACATGACGATAAAGGACAAGCGACCGTACAACTACAAATACAACGAGGTCAGTCCATTCAAAATATTACCCTACATCCCATTAACATAGCACTTCAAGAAAACTCCTCTGAGACCTTCCATAGTATCGGTATCCTCCCCGCCTCTTCTCTAAAAGTCAGTCAGATCACTCCTGGATCATCAGCGCATGAAGCAGGCATATTACCAGATGATCAACTCCTTTCCATTGATGATCAGGCCCTTTACTCTCTTCAGCAATTACAGGACTATCTGCAAAAACATACCTCTACCGTATGTCTAGGCATACGCAGAAAAGGAGAAGAAATCACCCTTTCCATGGTCACTGCTGAAGTCCCCGTTACAAAGCCCTACTGGCGACTCGAAAACCAAGCCGGACAGGAATTTTTTTCTCTCATTCCAAAGCACTTTCCCTCAACCTCTTTCACAAATTTTGCAGAAATAAGCCTTGAGATCGGATTTTCGACGGTACAAAGACCAGCCCTATCGACACTTAGAGCCGGCGACACACTTCTATTACCCCATACCCTAAGAGCTTCCTCTTTCCAAGACATGGGAGAATTTCTCTCCGCTACCGGAGAAAAATCATTTCTTTTCCAAAAACAGGACGGGAGCATTTACGAATACCCTCTCAAAGATTTCAAGGTACATTACATTCCTGAAATTACCTTCCATAGATTGGGCATTGAGTGTTATCCTGAAATCATACAGGTACACATACCGCCCTGGACACAGATTAAAAATTACACAGCCCAAAGCTATCACACACTGCGAAGTTTACTCTCGCATTCCAATGTTGTAGCACAACATCTCATGGGCCCTCCGGGAATTTTCAGAGCCATGAATAACCTTGCCACCCATAATATCTGGAGCCTCTTGGCATTTCTCGTCATGCTCAATGTCAATCTCGCCATTATCAATCTTCTTCCATTACCCGTACTCGATGGAGGACACATAGTTTTCGCCATCCTACAAAAAACCTTCAAAAATCGCCTTCCCACCCAATGGTGGTACAGGGGACAATTTCTATTCATCATCCTCCTGTTATTCTTCATGCTCTACACGAGCTTCCATGATATTCAGCGCTGGAAACACGACGTGCGAAATCGACAAACTTTAAAGTTCAAAGAACAGATTACTTTTTAGACTTGATCAAAAGATAGCAAAACATCTCCCTAAAGCGCATCTCTTGATGCGTACCGGGAAATGGTTTCGCCTACTACGCGCTCTTATTAGAAATCCATTCAGTTGCGTGAAAGTATACAATTCGTCACATCGCGATCATTTTAGCATTGACGATAAACGAGAACGTATCTCGGCTTGACTTCTCGGTCTATTTTGGTACTACTCTTAGCTCGCTGCGGATGTTGCGTCGCTTGCACAATGCACTGTTCATGGAACTAGAAAATCCTAAAATTAAATCTCGCCTTAATAACGTCGAACCTTCTTTCGTGTTTCTCATCGAGAAAAAACGAGATAACGAGGAGTTCAATGAGGAGGAAATTCGTTATCTGGCCGATGCTATCCTCAAGCAACGGATCTCCGATACGCAGTTGGCTGCACTCGCCATGGCCATCTATTTTCGTGGGCTTTCGCCACAGGAGATATCCATATTTACAGAAGAGATGATGCTCTCTGGAGAAGTCTTCGCATTACCTAAAATTTCTCACCCCAAAATCAATCGTTATGCAACAGGGGGAGTTGGGGATAAAACAGGCCTCATCTTAATCGCCCTTGCGGCCGCTTGTGGAATCGCCGTACCGGCCATGCTGGGAGACGAAGAAGGATTCATCATCAGTGATCTTACAAAGCTCAGCGCCATTCCTGGCATTTCGGTTGACCTAAAACCCGAGCAATTCGCCAAACAAGTTCGCAGCGTCGGTTGTGCCATTACTCGCCAATTTCCACAAATCACACCGATTAATCATCTTCTATTCCGCATCCGCGAGCAAACAGGCACCATCCCCAGCTTATCCCTATTAACATGTAGCCTACTGAGTAGAAAATTTTCCGAAGGCTCCGAAGGTGTTGTCGTAGATGTTAAATGGGGAAATGGTTCCTATATCCGCGACCTTGAGGAGGCAAAGCAACTCGCTCGGATGATAACTCGCATCGCTAAAAATATGAATCGCCGCTGCGTAGCATTGGTTACCGACATGAATCAACCCCTTGGCAATGCCGTTGGAACTGGCCTTGAAATTCAAGAAGTCATCCGCATGCTTCATGGCGAGATCGACTCCGAGAGCGATGAACTGATTTTACGCCTTGGGATGGAAATGGTACGGCTTGCCGGTGTTGCCGGGTCTACTCTTTCCGCTAAACAGATGATTAAACGCAACCTTTCAAACGGTACAGCCCTATCCAAGTTTCGCGAAATGGTCGTGGCCCAAGGCGGAGATGGAAGCTACATCGATCATCCAGAAAAATTTCCTAAAGCTGCACAAATTCGAAAGTTATCGGCCACAAAACGCGGCTACATCCATACCATCGATGCCAAAGAGATCGCCATTGCTGTCCAACTTCTCGCCAAACAGCCCAACGACAGCATTGACCATTCCGTTGGTGTTTCCGATATCAAGAAAGTGGGTTCCCAGATTAAACAAGGGGAATCTCTCCTAACCGTACATTATAATGACGAGACGAATCTCGATGTCGCACTGGAACATCTCCGCCTCGCCTATCGCCTCGCTCCTAAGCGCCCAACGGAAAATGACCTCATCGTCGAACGAGTGGCGTGACAGATAGACTCCCTACTCCGCATCTCAAAATGGCCAGCATTTTTAAACCGTAGCGCGCCGTGCTTATTGTAGTCAACATCAACCACTAGAAACCTGGTGGTTGAAAGGGTGGCTTTGGGATGTTAATGCTAAGTCTCGTTACGCGAATTTTCGTTCGGAGTCTCATTTTTGATCACGTCTCCATTTGTCCGGACGGGTTTGCCGCCTTTGAGTCCTTCGGGCTTTAGCCCGCTACGCGGGCCGCGGTAAGAAAAAATGAAAGCTCCCGCTTTGCATTTTTCCTTAGCGCAAAGGCGGCAAACCGAACCATCCCAAGCTCACAGACCCACAAATGCAGACTTTCCCCGATCACCGCAAAAAAAATCCTTCCGAAGAACCTTTTTCATGCACTTTAGAAGTATCGCCAATGCACTATTACGTAAGAATACAGCCGCAACGTCAGGTTAAAGATCTCCTCATGGAAACTACATGGGTATCCCTCCTCTGGCTGCCCGACCAGGATTCGAACCTAGACAAACTGAACCAAAATCAGTTGTGCTACCATTACACCATCGGGCAAATAAAAATGCAAACTACGCAGAAAATCACCACAGCCGCTTCGCGTATTCCTGTCAATGATGAAGGGTCTTTATGAAAAAAGCACTTTCTCTTCGGAGAGTCGGAAATCGACTCAGAACGTCAATAACTCTTTTTCCTTCTGAGCTAATAAATGACTGATCTCCGCTATGACGCGATCGGTCTGCTTTTGAATCTCCTTCTCCAGATGATTCATCTCATCCTCGCCGAGATGGCCCTCTTTTTTCGCCTGTTTCACTAAAGTCATCATCTCTTGACGGGCTGCACGCACACCTATACGGCCTTCTTCGGCCATATTATGAGCCACTCTCGTCAATTCCTTACGCCGATCACCGCTCATCTCGGGAATCATACAGCGAATTAATGGGCCCGTCGTCGTCGGCATTAAACCGATATTGGCCGTCATAATGGCCTTCTCGATCGGCTGAATCATATTGCGATCCCATGGCTGAATTTGGATCGTACGAGCATCGGGAATCGTAATGGCCGCCATTTCTTTAAGGCGTACATGACTCCCATAGGCATCAACCGCAATATTTTCCACCATCGTCGGTGTCGCCTTTCCCGTATGCAGTGTATGAAGCTCATTGGCCATATGGTCCACGCTGTGCTGCATCTTCTTCCGCGAAGCCTCCAATAAAACTCCTGTATCCATGCAAATCTACACCTCCTTTAATTACTGTATGAGAGTCCCAAGCGCTTCCCCTTTAGCGGCCTTTAAAATATGCCTCTTTCCCCATTGCATATCAAAAACGCGCACGGACATCTTGTTTTCCATACATACGGCAAACGCCGCCATGTCCATTACTTGCAAATTTTTCTGCAGGACTTCCTGAAACGAAACCGTCTCATATTTCACCGCATCCGGATACTGCAATGGGTCTTTGTCATAGACTCCGTCGACTTTCGTAGCCTTAAAGATGACATCGGCTTCGATTTCCACCGCCCGTAAGGCCGCCGCCGTATCCGTCGAAAACAGAGGACTTCCGGTTCCACCGGCAAAGAGTAGAATACGCCCTTCCTTCAAAGCTCGTATCGCCTTGTCTTTACGAAACAACTCCGCAATCTGGGGAATTTCAATGGCGAGTTGTATCTGCGCACCAAGACCGCTCTGCTGCAATGCTCCCTCGATGGCCAAGGCATTGACAACGGTCGAGAGCATACCCATGTGATCTCCGCGAATGCGCTCAATTCCCTGATGCTGGCCCGCAAGACCACGAAAAATATTCCCTCCGCCTATCACAAGAGCCACTTCGATACCCTCCTGATGAAGCTCCTTGAGCTCATCCGCCAACAACGTCAGCATCTTAGGGTTCAAGATTTCACCTCGCGAAGCATCTCGTAGGATTTCACCACTGAGCTTAATAAGAATTCGATGATAAGGAATAGCCATAGACAATCATCCTACTGTAAGTGGCAGGAGCACACCGTCAACTCCGACTTTTAAATCCAAAGTATTTTCGAATGACAAAGCGAAATCGTCTCCATGGCCCCAGCAAATCTTAGAGGGTGTCGTCAAAAAAGATTGACAAAGGGAAAAAGAGAGGGAAGAAAAATGGAATGGAAAAAAGGACACATAGGAGACTTATTTCTGCATTCCACATCCGCTCCATTTCTCTTTTTGCTGCCTGATTTTAATGACACCCTCTAAATAAATCATTCCGCTTGCAGAGCAAGCCTTCGGACAAAATGCAATTCATGGGTTGAATTCCGATTCCTCGCGACCCTAATGATTGTTTATATGGACATCCTTCTCAAAAAGGATTCATTCGGCTTAGGATACTTAGGCAATACCATTTTTCCTCTGTCCTGGGATAAGAAGTTCACAGATAGCTAAAAAAGAATTTTTGCATCACTTCTATGATTCAGCATTCATCGCTCTCTCTCATTGTCATGGCGGCCGGCATGGGAAGCCGTTTTGGTGGTGACAAACAGATCACTCCCATCGCTCCTAATCTCGCGACGTTCCTAGAGTACACATTTTACGATGCCCTATGCTCCGGCATAAACCATGCCGTTTGTATCCTAAAACCGGAAATAGAAACTACTTTCCGGGAACGAATTCTCCGTCAAATCCCGAAAAATTTCCAATGCGACATCGTTCATCAAACCTTTCCTTCCACTCAGCGAAAAAAGCCATGGGGAACGGGACATGCCATCCTCTGCGCTAAGGATAAGATTCGCGATCACTTTATCACCGTCAATGCCGATGATTTTTATGGCCGGGAAGCGATCCAATCGCTGGTACAATATCTGAAAACACTCTCTCCGGGAGAAAAACGAGGTGCCTGTATCACCTATCCTTTAAAAGATACCCTATCGCCTTCAGGTCTTGCATCAAAGGAAATCCACCGTCCTCATGGTTGCATCCATCGAGGATCGATGGTACAATTTGTGACAAAGCTCTCTCTAGAGAAAAACCGAATCGCCTGTGACACCCATCCTCTAAAAGATACTCCACCGCCTTCGGGTTCCGTATCAAGGGGCATATGTCACTGCGATGAACGGGGAAATCTGCGAGAAATCATAGAGAGCGAAGGAACCTACCTGCGAGATGATGGGATCATCACCAACCGTAAGGGCGAAGACCTCCCTCTCGATGCACCAGCGTCGATGAATCTATTAGGCTTTACCTCCGCTTTCTTGGAAATTCTGCAACGACAATGGGAACTTTTCTATGCCCAAAATGCTTCTTCGCCGACGGCTGAATTTGGGTTTCCAGGCGTCATTCGGACGTGCGCAGAAGATCCAGAATGGGAAATCAAAATCATCCCTGCAAAATCTTCATGGATAGGGATCACTTTCCGAGAAGATTTACTCCATGCTGCCGAACGCATCCATGCAAAAATTCGACAAGGACTCTACCCCCAACCACTGTGGAACTAACACTGATCATTTTCTCACGAGAGGCATATCGCGAGCGTGCGGTCAAATGGGAAGTCCTGACTCAAGCTTATGGTTCCACTATGGCCTTTAGTAGAAGGCATCAACATACGGCCATTCCTGATATATTCGATCACATTCATGCGGATATTCAAGAACCAACAAATGCCCATTACCTTCTCGTGGAAAATTATGACATCGAACGGCGTTTTTCCTATATACGGCAACATTATGAGCTCTTTCTGAGCCTCTCCCAATGGTTCCAGTTTTTAAAAAAATATCTGCCGCCAGGCTGTGCTTTAGAGGCAGATCTCTTTACATTCATCCAACAGAGTACGACCTATTTTCAGGAAGCAACACAAGCTCCTGCTGTGCTTCTCAAGCTGCTCTACCGCTTCGCTCAACTCGAAGGACTTCCGGTCAGGCAGGATTGGTTGGCTACCCAAAAAGACTCTGGAGAAATTCAAGCTATTCTACATCAGCCGCTCGCTTCCCTAAAGCCCGGGCAAGTGATGAGGCTGGAGTCCATCACCTCTCAGCTGCACCAATGGATTCTGCCGTATTCAGGCCACGCAAGGACATCGCCTTTCCAGTCCCATGAGGAATTCTCGATTCCCACGCGTTCCCAATAACGGCGAATCCATGACGCCTACCAAGACGCCGTTTCCCAAGTGCTTCAGCGCAAAATCAATAATCTCATCGCGAAGTTTCTCTTGCAGAGAAGTATCCTTGAGAACGCCTTTGCAGCGATCCATGATCGATTTCTCCGCCTCGAACTGCGGCTTAATAAGGGCCACTAAAATCCCATTTTTAGATAAAAATGACCCCACATGGGGGAGGATTTTCTTCAGTGAAATAAAAGATACATCCACCACGATCACATCGAAATGGATTCGTCCCAGATTGTCTTTTGAAATGTCCTTCGCATGCAGCCGCTCGATATTTCGGACGCGTGCATCCTTTTGGAGTTTGTAATGCAGTTGTCCATGACCCACATCAACGCAGGTGACCGTCGCCGCGCCGCATTGCAGGAGACAATCGGTAAATCCTCCGGTCGAAGCACCGACGTCTAGGGCATGCTTCCCCGATACATCGACACTGAACTTTGCCAGAAAGGCTTCTAATTTTTCTCCGCCGCGACTCACGAATTTCGGAGCGGATGCCAGCTGTAATATCGCCCCTGAGGAAATCATTTGACTCGGTTTAGCCACCACATCATCCGCCTGCATCCTTACTTTCCCGGCCAAAATAAGAGCCTGTGCCTGCGAACGACTCTCGGCTAATTCGCGCTCTAGCAACAGCATATCTGCCCGAATCTTCTTCACGGCCAACATAAAACAATAGTAAAAAGATTCAACACTACGGTGCAATTCACCATTGACAAATTATTTTCCTCATTCCAGCAGAACCATCTACTTTAATGTTTATGCTTTCGCTCCTTAAAATTTTTCTGCGCTTGGGATTTTTTGTGTCCCTGTTGGCTGGCTTATCAGCCGAAGATATCCATGTCGCGTTCTGTCTGGACAACGACTATGCCGAGGGAACCGGCGTTGCCGCCTACAGTCTGTGCAAGAACATGTCTCCGGATGATGAAATTGTCCTCTATATCGTCATGACAGAACCGTTAAAGTCGGAACATAGAGAAAAATTTCAGCAACTGGGAAATTTATTCCACAAAATTCAAGTCCAGATCCACGACGACGAACGCACGATCCAATGTATTGCCCAAACCCTAACTATGCCTAATGGCTGGCTTAAGTTGGGTGCCTATCCTATTAGAAGCGTAGCGGCAAGGCTGGTTCTGGATAAAGTTCTTCCAGAAACGATCCACAAAGTCATCTATTTGGATGGAGATACCTTAGTTTTTGATTCACTTAAAGACCTATGGCAAAAACTTCCTCGTGAAAACTATGCCATAGCTGGCGTAACTGATTGTTGTCGCGATCCTGTATATTTTCCATCACATGAAATTTACACCACATACGTGAATTACGTGTATATTGCCCAAGCATTCCCCTTTCATTATATATCAACAGCGGCGTCTTGGTACTTGATCTCGATACCTTACGCCGAGAAAACCTTTTTTCGGATGTCATTGCGTGAATGGTGCGTTATCGTCCAATTTTCCCCGATCAAGACGCCCTCAATGTTGTTTTACGTGGCCATATTCTCGAATGCGAAGGGAAGTGGAATACGATGCCGGAACACCCAACTATGATCACTTCACCAGGTACTGCTATAAGACATTACGCCGGATCTCCCAAACCATGGGCTTCTCCACACCAGATTATCGATCGTCGCTAGTGGCAACCCAAACGTTGGCCTATTCTTTGGAAATATGTTACCTTTCAAGCGCCGACATTCTGGCACCAGTATCGCCAGGAATCGCCTTGGAAACATTCCAAAGTAGCTCTGTTGGCAGAGCTCTTTGGCACTCATAAGGATTGCAAAATTTTCATTCCATTCCTGGGCATGATATTGGGAATAATTGCACTCCCTGTCTTAGGACTATCTTTTTACATTCGGAAGTGTCGGCATAGCCGTGATGAAAATCGGTAGACTGTTTCTTTTTTCACCAAAATAATAGAAGAGAAAATGATTGCTCATGAGGCCCTGATGCCAAAAATGACCACGTTTCCCTTGAGTCTGTTTCACATTTTCTCTAAAAACGTTGACACAGTCATAAACTGAAGTCGATTATTCGTCTCTGCCTCTAATTTTTACCAAAATAGCAGCGAAGAAAATCATCTTTCATTTGGATTTCATCACTCGAAATATCTTGATTCCAATGACCCTTTCTCTTCAAAGGAAGAAGCATCACTTTTTAACTTTATGACAGAGTCAACGGAACTAGCAATAGTAACAGACAAGGGGTCAACGACAGAAGTAACGACAAACCAAACAGACCA
>JAIRRP010000061.1 GCA_031255915.1 Puniceicoccales bacterium
ATGAACACAGGAAAATTTACCTTTCGGCGGTTCGATATTTACCTCTTCTATGGAAAAGAATTCATCGAGATGGTGTCGTAAGATGTAATTCAGTGTTTCCTCTTCCGTTTCGAATGGAATGCCATCGAGAAGCGAGAGGTGGAGTGGTTTTCTCTCTCCGTTAATTTCAGGCTGGCGTCGAATGACCGCCACGAAACGTTCTGTTTTTTCAAGGATAAGTCGGGCGATCTGGAAGAGCTCGTAGGTTTTGCAAGAAGCGCGTAAACTTGAGATGAGCAGATCAAATGCCTTGTCGTCTGGATAAAACGAGACATCGACTATCGGCTGAAAGGATTGCCAGTTTTTAAAAGAAGAATCGGGATTTTTCGCTTTTGGAGGGGAAAAATGCTTATCTTTTTTATTATCTCTATCGGTATGCCATTTACCCCCCCTTGGGGGAGGCGATGATCGATGCCCATTCACGGGTCTTTCCGCTGGACGGGTCTTGCGATGATAATGCTGTTGTGTCCAATCGGGGCCGAAGTGAATCTTCTCAAGGCTTTGCCGAAGGTTCAGTAGCTCCTTTTGAGGATGGTCATTTTTATTCGTCTGATTTGTCGAATTATCATCCATGGCATTTTTATATTGGCTGATAATTTGTGACCATCCAGAAATTTTTTTTCACTACAACCTTTTTTGTTGCGAAAAAGTAGTAATCTTCGTCAATGGCTCTTATGTCTGGTTCATTTCCAGGAATAAAGTGCATAAAGCTCAGGTGGTGGAATCGGTAGACACGTACGCTTGAGGGGCGTATGCCGTAAGGTGTAGGGGTTCGAATCCCCTCCTGAGCACCAGCTATTGGGTGCTGTTTTCACAGAGGACTGCCGTCTCCGTTTGGTCAGGCGGCAAACCGAATGATCCCAAGACCAAGCATCCACAAGATACAGACCCACTAAATGGGAACACGACTCTGTTTTTCGGTGCCTTGTTGCCGGCTGCCGCCTTTGCGGCAAGGAAAAATAAAAGCTCCCGCTTTGTATTTTTCCTTACCGCGGCCCGCATAGCGGGCAGGAGCCCGAAGGGCTCAAAGGCGGCGGCCTTACCGAAATGATTCATAGTGGGAAATGCCATTTAGATAGCCTATAGTGAGCTCGTGACTTATTTATCGGCGATGATTCCCTACCTCCTTGACTCTTAGTGAGCTTCTCATATCCTGATCCCATGGATTATGGAGGGCATGGGGTCCAGAAAACTGTCATCATCGATGGCAAAGCATATCCATTTGAAGAGGAAAGAAGCGTTTTAGAGCTTTGTTTGCGAAATGACATCGCTATTCCTCACCTTTGTAATCGCGAAGGCCTTAGCGTTGAAGCGACATGTGGGCTTTGTTTCATCGAGCAGAAGGTCCAGGAAAAGTGGGTCCCCGTCCTTTCCTGCGTCCTTAAACCTATAGTGGGTATGAAGGTCAGAACTCAATCGGAAGCCATCGATTCCGTTCGCCGTCTCAGCGCCATGAATTTACTTCGGATTCACCGTGTTCACTGCGAGTGCTGTCGGGAATTGGGCAAATGTTTTTTGCAAAAAATTTACAATCAGGTCCCTTGTGGCCTCACGATGGAGCTAGCTCAGGAAAAAGATTTAGGGTCTAAAGTAGCGCCTTTAGGGAAAAGTACCCTAGGTATCGACCGTCAGAAGTGCGTCGGTTGTGGTCTATGTGTGCGTTATGTCCAAGAGGTTTTTGGGGAGGATTGGTTGACCATTGAGACACTCCCTCATGGATTTCGTCGCATTGATGTTTATCCGGATGTCTGCATTCCGCCGGAGAAAAATACTCCATTGATTGAGCTTTGTCCTGTCCATGCTCTGTCCGATAGCCGACAACGTCTCATAAAGGTTTACGATAGCTATAAAATAGATCACGGGGTGACGGTGACTTCAGAATATGTGCCGAAAAATGATCTATGGCATCAGCGTCATCAATTCATTACGAGCCGTGTAAAGCGTGATGATACACCCCTTGAACTTCGAGAAATGGAAGCTCGAAAAGAATTAACGGAACAGGAATTCAAAAATAAGGGAAGGCTTCTCTATCCCTTCGTTCATGGACAGCCGGTCGACGTACAGTCGTCACTTCTTCAGGTCTTTTCAATTTTGTCCACTTCGCAACAGCTTGGCATCATTCTCTCTGGAGATCTATGTCTCGAAGATATTTTACTCTTGAGTCGCTGGTGCGGTTATCGAAAACCGGCAAAGATTTTTCTCCTGGATAATACTTCTTCAAGAGAGAAGCGTTATCCGCCTTCGCGCATCATGAGCCATCGAGTTTTCTCTGACTTAGGCCTAGGCGATGTCAGCTCTGGAGTAGAAGGTCTTTCGGAGCTCAATCGCGATGTGGAAACTCAGAAGATAGATGCTCTGTGGATATTCAATGATGTGCTCTGCAGAGGACTTAAAAAGGAAGTGCTCTGTGGTGTCCCAAGTATTTACATGGGTTCTGATGGCAATCCTACCAATGATCTCTGCGATTTTGTATTGCCGACATCTTCCTTTTGCGAAAGGGCAGGGTGGATTGTCGATGAAGAGGATGTTCTTTGCCATTTCCTTCCGGATCAAGGAGCTTTGGAAGGTGTTTATGAAGAGTGGAAATGGATGGCGATGATGATCAACATTTACTGCGATTATGAAGGGGATGAGCAGAAGTACATGACGCGGGCGTCGCTGTGGAGCGAGTTGCAAATTCACTATCCAGCTTTGAGGGATGTTGTTTACGACGCTTTACCGCATGAAGGTATTTCCATTAGGATGAGTACAGGTGCCATTTCATTGAATTGAAAACATCGGAAGAATGTGAACGGTGGGTTGTGGCCTGTAAAAATCAATGAAGGGGTTCGGTGTGTTCGGTTTGCCGCCTTTGCGGTAAGAGAAAAATGCAAAGCGGGAGCTTTCATTTTTCCTCACCGCAGCCCGCGTAGCGGGCCAGAGCCCGAAGGGCTCAAAGGCGGCAAACCCGCCAGGAATGAGTCGACGGTATTGGGTTATGGCCACTTAATATACTTTAGATGTCAGTCTGATTAACCTCATGAATGAAGGCCCTCTTAGCTGTGTCTTTCGGCGTAATGGCGGTAAATTCCAGGTATAGGAGAAAACAGCGGGCAAGGACTCTAGAGGGTGTCGTTAAATAAAAGATTGATAAAGGAAAAAAGCGAGGAAGAAAGAGGGAATGGGAAAAGGACACATAGGAGACTTGTTTCTGTATTCCACATCCGCTCTATCTCTCTTTTTGTTGCCTGATTTTGACGGCACCCTCTAAGTATCTTACTCTCGAGCTTGGGAACGAATATTTAAGTCGCGATGAGGTTTGGCTTGCTACGCCGAAACGGAAGCATAGAAAATGCGAAGATGTCGTCATCACTTGAGCAATTGAGACAATGGAGTGTGGTCGTCGCCGATACGGGTGATTTTGAACAGATTCAGCAATTTCATCCGCAGGATGCCACTACGAATCCCACGCTGATTCTAAAAGCTTCTCAGCAGGAGACATATCGAGAATTTTGTCGATCGGTGACACGAGAGGCGCAAAACATAAGAGAAGCGGTACAACAATTATTGGTTCATTTTGGCTTGGAAATTCTAAAACTGATTCCGGGACGGGTTTCCATCGAAGTAGATGCTCGGCTCTCATTTGATGTCCAGGGCACGGTGAATTATGCAAAACAATTGATAACAGGTTTTTCCCATCATGGGATCAATCGGGAGAGAATTCTGATCAAAATTGCAGCCACATGGGAAGGAATTCAGGCCGCACAACAACTCGAAAAAGAAGGGATTCACACGAACCTCACACTTATCTTTTCGCTTATCCAAGCGGCCGCCTGTGCCGAGGCGAATGTCCAGTTAATTTCTCCCTTTATTGGTCGGATTTTGGATTGGCATCAGCGACATTCTGGTGTCGCTTATGACAGCGAATCCGATCCGGGGGTTTTGTCAGTACGTCGTATTTTCAATTACTACAAGAGGTACGGATATAAAACGCGGATTATGGGCGCCAGCTTTCGCAACACAGGGGAGATTTTGGCATTGGCAGGCTGTGATTTATTGACGATTAGTCCTAAATTTTTGGCGGAATTGCAGGGAAGTCATGCTAAAATAATTCGAAAATTATATGATGATGGGGATCCGATGGATACTCCGGATAAGTTGAAGTGGGAGGCATCGACTTTTCGGTTACAAGTGGGCAATGACGCGATGGCATGCGAAAAATTGCATGAGGGTATTCGGCAATTTTGCTGCGATACGGAGGCTTTGGAGAAACTAATTCAAGAAGGGTGAGAATTTCCTTTTTTCCTACCGAGACCTGTGCGATGGAGGAACCCGAAGAGCTCGAGCTTGGAGGTAGCAAGCCCATTGGTCAGTGAGAGGATGATACACTCGATCGGTATCGGGGCTAAGTTGAAATAGATAGGAACTTCGAGGGGCAGTAGGGATGCTTCGGAGTAGTTCGTCGGGCCTGTTGTCTTTGGATTCCAAAGGAATCGCCCACGAAGTGGGCCTCAAGAAGCAAATAAAAATTTGCTTCTTGCAAAGGCAGTGAAAGGGATGGAATAGGAAAAAACATTTGGAGAATTTGGAATGAGTGAGATGAAGGAATGTGATCATTTTGAAGGAGCGGACAGATTTTTTGCTGTTTGTCGACAGTTGAAAGGAAAAAAAGTCGGAGTTATCGGCCATACCCAGATCGA
The DNA here is from genome assembly GCA_031255915.1 of Puniceicoccales bacterium. Classification (GTDB taxonomy): domain Bacteria; phylum Verrucomicrobiota; class Verrucomicrobiia; order Opitutales; family JAIRLG01; genus JAIRLG01. Next base: position 4,719 of record JAIRRP010000061.1, read on the forward strand.
TGGCGATGCGGTCGGGGCACAGGTGGCGCTTTTCGAAATTTTGAAAAATGAAGGTTGTGAGGCCTTTCTCATGGAGACGGAGCCGGGAATTCCGGATCACCTGAGACCTCTTTATGGGAAGTATAAGACTTATCAGCCGCACCAGGTGTCAGTGGACGAATGGTGTGTCGTGGATTGCAGTCAGCCTTCAAGAGTGGGGGATTTTTTTGAGGCCATTCGGCCATTTTTACTGATCGATCACCACATCTCGGGCTCTCCCTTTGCCGTTCATAATTTTATTCATCCTCAGGCTGCGGCGGCCTGCGAGATCTTGGCCGATTACCTCTATCAGGCCAAATATCCTATTTCGGTCGTCATGGCCAATGCACTCTACGCCGGTCTCATTATGGATACCGGAAATTACTGTTATAGCTCCACCAGAGCTGCAACATTGCACTTGGGGGCCTATCTCGTTGACCGAGGCATTCAGCCTCACGTGATCGCTTCTTTGGTATACAATAACGAACCGCGTAAGAAATTTCTTCTGTTGGAGCATTTTTTCCACTCATGGAAATTTTATGCGGATGGGAAAATTTGTTTTGGATTTCTCCATGATGAAGATTATGAAGCGACCGGTACCGATATGGTCGATGTCGAGGGCTTCGTCAATTATCCTCGATCCATACATGGAGTTCGCATCGCCGGTCTGGTACAAAAATTGGCAGGACTGATTAAGGTCAGTTTGCGATCGAATGAGCCGGCATTGCGTCTGGATCAAGTGGCACAACGGTTTCAAGGTGGCGGGCATATTTGCGCTGTGGCCTTTAAGACCACCGGTACAATCGAGAGTTTTTGGGATGATCTGATAAATGCCTTGCAAGAACGCCTGAAAGTGGTTGAAGAAGGCGTCTTGCCTTATGAGAGCTAGAACAAACGCCGATGATTGGGAAGGTATTTTACTCGTCCACAAACCGATCGGCATGACATCACATGATGTCGTGACGCATTTGAGGCGCCATCTAGGGCTTAAAAAAATAGGGCATGCCGGTACTTTAGACCCGATGGCTTCCGGTTTGCTCATCATGTTGATCGGAAGGGCCACAAAGGCTTCACACTATTTTTCCAGTAAAGATAAGACTTATCAGGGAATTTTTCAATTGGGCATTACGACGGACACGCAGGATTCTGATGGACAGGTCATGGAAGAGAAGCCGGTTCCGGAGTTGTCGGAAGATGATTTAAAGAAACATATGGCACATTTTGTGGGAGACCAATACCAACTCCCCCCGATGTATTCCGCCAAAAAGATTCACGGGAAACCGCTCTATAAGATGGCGCGTAAAGGATTGGAAGTGGAACGGGAACGGCGATTTATCCATGTGTATGCTTTTGATTTACTCTCTTATCATTCGCCCATGGTGGAATTTCGCCTGACTTGTTCTAAGGGTACCTATGTGCGTACAGTGGCCCATGATGTGGGACAGCAATTGGGTTGCGGAGCCCATCTAACACAATTATGCCGCATCCGCAGTGGTGAGTTTGATCTGGAGCGTGCACTACCATTGGAAAGTATTGAAAATATGTCCCTCGCTTCTATCAGTCGGCATCTTATCCCTCTTCGTGAAGCTGTGCCTTTATCTTTATAATGGAGATCATTTCGACGCAAGGAGATGGACTTTGCCCTCTGTCCTCATCTCGACCGGTCATCATCGCTATCGGCGTTTTTGATGGCGTGCATTTAGGGCATCAGCGCGTTATTCTTCATACCATCGAATGCGCTCGTTCTATCGGTGGTATCGCCGCCGTTTATACCTTTTCTCCTCATCCTACCTCCATTGTTGGGACAGCCAAGGCGCTCATTTTTCCTCTAGAAATTAAGTACAAACGCATAGCTGCATTGGG
>JAIRRP010000040.1 GCA_031255915.1 Puniceicoccales bacterium
TCTAGGCGATGCATTGTTTACATACAAAACAAAGCAGATACGCATCATTACGAACGGCATTTTTTGCCATTTCTTTATTGGATAAGACAAAACCCCAACATTAAGGATTTGCTCCATCACCATATTGGTTTTTCAGAGGAACGAATCTTTCAACCTCGCAACGGAGTTTATGCTCCTGAAGTCAATTATCTAAAGGCTGCCCATAGCGTTATCAGTCGTGATTTCGAGTTTTCCATCATCGACCGCATGCTGCGATTCATGGCGCAGCAGGATGCGGCGAGGAGCAATGTTCCTTGAATGCTTAGAGGGTGTCACCAAAACCAGGCAACAAAAAGAGAGATAGAGGGGATGTGGAATGCAGAAACAAGTCTCCTATATGTCCTTTTTTCCATTCCATCTTTCCTCCTTCTCTTTTCCCTTTGCAACTTTTTTTGAAGACACTCTCTAAGGCTGGAGGATTTTTCAACCCTCAAAACCTCCATCTTTTTAATCCTTTTTAAACCCAAGGAAGATAAGTTGAAAACAATAGGAGTATTCCCAAGAAGAAGGGCTTTTCAAAAAGCAAAGTTTTGCGAGGAAGGATGAAACGGTGCTTAAAAATTGCCTTGACGTTCTAAATTCAGGTTTTTCCTAAACAGCCTGTGAATAAAAATCATTGCCATCTGGCATTTTCCTTCAATCGGAACTTGCCACAGGGTGGGAAAATTATATCGCCTGGGGGCTGAAGTTTTCTTATGGAAGAAGGAACACTCATTCAAGATCTGGCTACTCTTATTGCCACCGCTGGAACGGCCGGAATCATCGCACATTACATCCGCATTCCACTGCTGCTGAGCTACATTCTGAGCGGCATACTTTTAGGCCCTCATTGTCCTTTTTTTCCATCGATTCAGGACACTGGAACCATTAAGGAATTGAGTGAACTTGGTGTAGTGCTGCTCATGTTCTACATCGGTCTCGAATTCGATCTGAGAAAGCTCAGTAAGGCCATTGGTCCCGCCTTCCTGGCCGTTGCTTTCCAGACCATTGCCATGATCTACCTCGGACGCATGTTGGCCCCTATCCTGGGATTTGATAGCGTGAGCGGGTTATTTCTGGGAGGACTTCTCTGCGTCAGTTCCACCATGATCGCCGTATCCATGATTCGAAACAAAAACGCAATGGATCGCAATTACGCCCAGCTGGCCATCGGGATGCTGATCCTCGACGACATGGTTGCCATCCTCGTCCTGGTCATTCTCTCCGGTATCGGCATGACGGGATATTTTCAATGGGAAGCCGTAGGTCAGGTTACCTTTCTTGTGGGAGTTTTCGTCACCATGGTCTTTTTCATCGGAAGGCTCCTTGCCACACGTATTGCGAAAATCCTCAATAAGATCAACTCGCCTGAGCTACTCATCGTCGCGAGTATTGGATTTGTCCTGACCATCGCTGAACTCGCCTCAAAATTTCACTTTTCTACGGAACTCGGAGCATTCTTAGCAGGATCCGTATTCTCCCAATCAATCATCGCCGAAAAGGTCGAACATATGTCGGAATCCCTTCGCTACGTCTTCTGCAGTGCCTTTTTCGTCAGCATCGGGATGTTGATCGAACCCGGGTATCTTCTGGAACATTGGGTACTGATTCTCTGCATTACGGGTCTCATTCTCTTCATCATGGTTTCTGTCTGCTGGTTCGGACTTTTTCTCGCCGGCGAAGATGCCGAAACCGCCTTTTATGCCGCCACTTGTAAATCACAAATTGGTGAATTTAGCTTTATCATTGCCTCTCTCGGAATAGCTTACGGGGTCACGGATTCCCATTTGATGTCCCTTGCCGTCAGTATATCCATCGGCAGTATCATGCTTTCGACCCTATTAAACCAGAACAGCGAGAAAGTTTACCGTAAGATTTCACACCGCATCCCCAGTCCAATACGCAGTCTAGGGGAATTGTATCGCCGTTTACTGCAACGAGCGCAGATAGAACTTCGCCAAAGCGATCTGCTGAAGATATTACGGAAACCCATATTGCAGACCATCCTCATGTTCCTGCTACTCGTAGGACTGATGTTCGTCGCCTCCTATATTTCCTACAAAGTACGCCAGATGACCCTACCGCTCATCACAGAACACATATCGCTCTGGTCCGTTTCCGTCTGGATTTCAGCTGCTTTTATCGCCATGCCTGTTTTTGCAGGTATTGTCCGTAACCTGCGGCACATCATCTCGCTCCTATTTCAACAACTTGTCGCCAAATCTCCTCTACTGACTCGTGGGCAGCAATTACTCAAAGTCATCGAATTTTTCATCTCCAGCATAGCGCTCCTATTGTTCGGCGGAGCATTTCTATCCACAGCATCTCCCTATCTCCCAGGCGGATTTTCACTCCTCGTTTTCCTGGCTCTGTGTTCCATTCTCTGCGCTTTTGCTTGGAAACGATTACTCCAGATCAATAACCAAGTGGAACTCCTATTTCTAAAAAGCTTTAATCAAGAGCTAAAAGATCAAGAAAAAACTGCACGCCAAAGCACGCTTCAAAAAATACAAGCACAACATCCATGGGATGTTGAAATGGAGACATTTACGATCCCGCATTCCTCTTCTTTTATCGGTAAAAGTATCCAAAATATCCCGGTTCGTCAACTGACGGGCGTCAATATAGTCGCCATTTCCAGAGGCGGTTATACGGCCTACGAGCTCAATCCACAGATCATTTTATTCCCCAACGATCAGCTTTTACTTCTGGGAGAAAAGAAGCAGTTAAATGCCGCCAAAGCGCTTTTCCAAGAAAAAGAGGCTACGGCCAAACATGCCCATGAATCATTGGAATTAGAACATCTGCTCGTCGATCAACATCACCCATTGATAGGAAAAACCATCGGGAGCACACTCCTACGTGAAA
>JAIRRP010000003.1 GCA_031255915.1 Puniceicoccales bacterium
ATCGTACACATCCCGCAGGCATCTTTCACCAAAGACTCGAGATCATTGAATCGCCGCTCCCAATGTAATTCCTCCTGAATTTTCCGCGGCTGAAGAACGGAACGGGCGATTTCTCCCGATTGACTTACGGATTCTATGATGGAAATTTTTTCCCCAGAAATCTTTTCAAAACACCGCATCACATCTCGTATAGAATCGCCACGACCCGAAGCAATGTTGTAAATTTCTTGCATTCCAGTCGAAGGCATATGGGACAATACGGAACAAATGGCATCAGTTGCATCCCGAATATGGACATAGTCACGAATGGCGGTACCATCAAACGTCGATTTATCGCAGCCAAAAATTTCACAATGTTCCCGCTTCCCCAGAAGGATGTCTGCCAATATGGAAAACAGCGTATCTTTAGGTGCTAAGATTTTCTCTCCTCTGGGTTCCAAACAACCGACGACATTGGAAATCCGAAAAATAACCACACTCCATCGTTCCGTTTCTACCATAGAAGCCAACAGATGCTCAACTCCCAAATGGGTAGTGCCATCAGGATTTATCGGTTCTGGTACCCGCGATTCTTCCGCTAAACCGGTTTCTACTTCTCCGTAAATCGCCCCTGTTGAGAGGTAGATCATCTGCTTCACATGGCAATGGCCCATGGCCTGTACCAAAAACATTGTCCCGGCCAAATTATTGATGAAATACATCATGGGTTCACGAATGGATTCACGCACATCTGTCCAGGCCCCGCAGTGGATCACCGTCTCAATGGCATTATCCGAAAGGATCGCCTGCATGAGCACGAGATTGCTGTAATCGCCGACATAAAGGGGAATATTTTCCGGAATAAACTCTCGTCGGCCTCGGACAAGTGAATCCAATACCGATACTTCATATCCCAAATGTTTCAACTTATGGACACAATGAGAACCGATGTAGCCACAACCTCCTATCACTAATACATTCGGCATAGATTTTGTCTCAACGCCTCGGCTTAAATCTTTTGAAAAAATTTCTAAACCATATGGTTCCAAAAGTTTATCTAGATGTCTCCAAAAAACAAACCTCCAAAAGGTTCCTCGAAATCATCATACACAAGAGGATTCGGGCCCATCGAAGTAAATTCGCCGCCACCTTGTGGTTCCACTCCTTTCGGTGCTTCCTCAAATGAAAATCCATGCAAAGCTAATACTTTATAATGCGCACGACATTGTGCTGCTGATCGATCTCCCATATCCCGCGCAACAGCTTCCCAATTAGTCCATCCGTTATGTGTATGTCTTTTCACCGACTCCATGAATTGATTATTTTCATCCCCTGTCCACAAGCGTCTTACTGGACTACGAAGTTTATGAAGTTGCGAACAACCTTGATATTTTTTCAAATGACGATCCCAATGTTTGCAACAACCCTCTGCTGTCCTGCGGTAAAGAAGTCCATTCGTTTCCAACCACTGATTCACAATATCGGCACAATATTGCCATTCCAGTGAGGGATTCTCTGTTGTATCTTGAATGAACTTAACTATGATACTATCTTCTTCCGATGTCCATTTTATGACATGTCCAGCATATCCCTCAGATAAAATACCCAACAAACAGCAACTCACTAACCCTTTTGTCCATCTCGCTTTCATCATTATCCCTCTGAAGAAATTTAGGCTACGGTATTTTCCCTCTCGGGACAAGAAAATTTTCTCCTATATTTCGACAAAATCGCAATCCGGCGTACGCCTATAACACTCTATCGTGTAGTGCTCACGATGCTTCACAACCTGCCCACAAGAAAACCATTGCTTCCAAGAAGCATTCAAAAAAAGATCACAATGATAATCCTTCAACAACCGGGTTATGTATAATTCTGAACATAAGGATAAAAATGACTCATACACTTCTCCACCGCCACAGATCCAAATGATCTTGTCGGTTTGGACATCCCTTATTTCTTCCGGCCGGCGAAAAATGAGAGCCCGAGGATATTGCTCGAAAAAAGATAATGTCCGGCTCAAAATCCATAATTCTCGTTCTTCGGGATCAAAAGAATGTGGTAATCGTTCCACGGTTTTTCTTCCCATACATAGGATTCCACCGCGCGTTTTTTCTCGAAAAAAAGAGCGATCTTCCGGAATGTCCCACGGAATTTTTCCTCCACACGCTATACCGTCACGGCTATCTACGGCCACAATACCCTTGAGTACAAGACCTTGCCCTTTTAGTTCCTCACACGTTAGCGAAGGAATCGGACTCACCTCGATACCTTCGAGTTTTCCGATGCAGCCAATGCCTATGGAGAAAAGTGTCCTACAATGCCGAATCCAAAACAAAAGACTTTTACCTCCGGGATTCATCAATGGAGCGATTTCCAACAAAGGCCTTAGGACGAACTCCCTCTGATACCAATAAGGATGCGGCACCATTAAATGCGAAGAGCGATATATCTCGTGTCCCCAAAAAATGAGGTCTATATCGATCGTTCGGGGGCCCCAGAAAGCCTGCTTTTTCTTCCCAAGAGCCTGTTCGATGGCCTGGCATCGAGCGAAGAACTCTCCGATAGAGCCATAGACGTTCAGGCCTAAAACGAGATTCAGAAAAGAGGCTTGTCGGACATTTCCCCAGGGTTCCGTCTCCCACAAGCTGGAAATCGCGAAAAGCTCGAAGTCTTTTTGCAAATGCGTTATGGCCTCGCGTAGATTTTCTTTACGATCCCCTAAATTATTCCCCAGCGAGAGATAGACGCGTGTCATGGCGCTGCCTTTCCAAACAAAATCCAATCGAATGATAGCGCTTCTTTTCCCATGAAGTCGGTTTTTTAATCAATTCAAGACGAATTTCCATCACCATTGAAAATTCCTCAAATAATCTCTTCACAAGGTGAGCCGCCAAAGATTCTATGAGCTGGAAAATTTTTGCATGAATTTCTCTATCAAGACAACGCTCCACGGCATCGTAATCCACGGTCGCCGATATATCATCGTCCATCATGGCCTGGTCGAAGTTTCCGCGGAGTTCGACAGAAATCTCAAAAACCTGAGGTGTTTGATGCTCAAACGCCTCAACGCCATGGCAAGCTTCATAGCGAAGACCTTTTAGGAACAAACTATCCACAAATTTCACGGACTGCCTGAAGACCTTCCCGATGCGGCCGAACATCATGTACCCGAAAGTAACGACATCCTTGCTGGTAGGCCATAAGCGCCGTCGCTAAACTCGGAGCTAGGCGCTGTTCCGGCTCCGCATCCCGACACCAACGCTTCATGAAAGACTTTCGGGAAGTCGCCAGCATCCAGGATTGAGGATACTGCTGGATAAAATCTCCGTGTTGCCGCAATAGCGCGATACTCTCCTCTTCCGAAGGCCCAAAGCCAATACCTAAGTCAAAAATAATCCGCTCCGCCGGAATATTTCTCGAAGCTAATTCTTCAGAACAGCGATCAAAAAATGCCAATCTTCGATCTTTCTGCGACAGATTTTGCGCCTTCGCCTCCTCATCGGTGCGACCGTTATACATCAGTACCCATCGAGCACACTTTTCTGACACTTCCCGTGATGCGATCAACCTAAACGTATCTTCTACACTTCCCTGAAAATTGATCATCGAAGCTCCGGCATCTAAGGCCCATGGAATGAGTTCCAATTTTCTCGTATCGACAGAAACGGGAATATTTTCCTGTACCAATGTCTTCACGACAGGTGCGATACGATCCCACTCTGCTGAAGCTTCCACGGGAACAAATCCCGGACGTGTCGATTCTCCTCCGACATCGACATAGGAAGCTCCTTCTTGCCATATCCGATGCGCATGTTCCAAAGCCTTATCCGGAACATTGTAGAGCCCACCATCCGAAAAAGAATCGGGTGTGGTATTTAAAATGCCGACAATGATAGCTTCCTCCATAGTGAATCCTCAATGCTCTGTCTTGCCTAGGCGAATCATCGCCAAAACATCCGAAAGCAATCCGTCATCCGTTGCAAAATTCCCCCTAAGGGCACGTGTCACATAACAGGCACCTCCCGCCTTAACTCCCCGCATCTCCAGGCAAAGATGTCTGGCTTCCAAGAGAACCATAACGCCTTCACTGGATGTCATTTTGACCAAAGTATCCGCCACTTCTTCCGTAAGACGTTCCTGTAGCTGCAGCTGATGCGCACAGAGTTCCAAAATCCGTACACATTTACTCAGGCCCAGGACGCGATTACTGTGTACCTCATAAGCCATAGCGGCTTTACCAAAAAACGGTAGCAAATGATGTTCGCATAGCGAAAAAAAAGGGACATTTCGCAGAAGCACATAACGACCACAATGCTCAATACCAAATGTCTTGTGAAGACCTTCGGTATTATCGGGAACATGAAAAAATTTTTCATAAAACCGAGCAACTCGGTCGGGTGTCTCGACCAAACCTTCACGCTGCAGGTCTTCCCCTAATCCACTTAAAAGGAGACGCACGCCCTCCTCAATTGCTTGGCGGTTTATACTCATGAGCCTTATGATTTTGAATACACCACAGGTGAGCAATGAAAAAGCGCCTGGTTTGCCGCCTTTGAGCCCTAAAGGGCTCCAGCCCGCTACGCGGGCTGCGGGAAGGAAAAATGAAAGCTCCCGCTTTGCATTTTTTCTTACCGCAAAGGCGGCAAACGGAATGAGTATCGCCAGAGTTTGGCCCTGAAATATTTCATGAAAATGAAGCTCATTTGCTTCACGTAACAATAGCAGAGGAAATAAGGATATACTTAGCGGTTCTTCTGCGCATGGCCTCCCTGAGTACCTGCGTCTAGGTTGGATGTGATTTTTGGAGCTCCTTTGTAAAAACTTTTTATCTGATTCAATTTTTTAACCTCTTTCGTTCTGAAAAAGAGATTTCTGCGCCTCTGAGCCGTTTCGCTCCTTATCGATACTCCGACATCGAAATGCGTCGTAATACGATTTTTATGGGTGGCCGCCATCGTCGTCTGTAGGTTTGTGCCTTGAATTTTCCCTATTTCATTCTCTAGCTCCACAGGCCTAATCGGACTGAAATTGAAACCTAAGATACTGCCCATCATGGCCCCCAGTGATTCCATGGCCCCGGTCGTTCCTTTTTTCGCCGCCTGCTCAAACCGCGATTCGGGTCCTGTTACAA
>JAIRRP010000013.1 GCA_031255915.1 Puniceicoccales bacterium
CCTTTATAGGGATTTCCTTACCTCCCTTTTATGCGGCTGTCATAGCATTGGGGTTGAATTATTCTGCTTTTGAAGCGGAAAATTATCGCGCCGGCTTGATGTCAGTTCCGCGAGGACAAATGGAGGCAGCTAGGGCATTAGGCATGTCACAAGCTCAGGCATTGCGCCATGTCGTCGTCCCTCAAGCATTTTCTTTTCTGTTACCACCTATGACCAATGATTTCATTGCACTTTTGAAGGATTCTTCGCTGGCTTCTCTTGTTACCATTGTTGAACTGACGAAAACTTATACGTTATTGGCCAATTCCTATTTCGATTTTTTTGGAACAGGTTTATTAGTGGCTCTTTTTTATCTGTTGATAGGTCTTCCTTTTGTATATGTTGCCCGGTGGGCGGAACATTATATGCGTTTAGAAGAACAAGCTTATAGAGGTATTCGTGCTCGACGTAAGAAGAATCGTGGTTTGACGACGGTTTTTTGAGAGAGGTAAGATGGCGAGGAGGAATTTTGCGATAATGCTGGATTTTGTGTATAGCAGTGGCAGTATGTTTCCTGGGTAAAGTAATGCGTTAACGAAAGGCCAATGAGCTTTGTGAAAAGAGTTGCTACGTAGAATGAGTCCGTTATCTAATTCTGTCGAGGCATGAAAGGCAGCAAAGAGATCAGGCAGCGCATCCACGCCGTTGCCAATACGGCGAAAATTACGCGAGCTATGCAACTGGTGGCCTCTTCAAAGATGAAGAAGGCTCAGGATTTAGCGATCCATAGTCGGCCTTATTTATTTCACTTGGCGGAATTGGTACGCTGCTTTTCGCAGGCGGAGAAGCGAGATATCCAGCATCCTTTTTTCGAAAAGAGAGAGGTCGTTCACCGTGGTATTCTTTTGGTGGGGACGGAACGTGGGCTCTGCGGTGCCATGAATACGAATGTTTTTAAGGAGATCGCTATTGCTGGAAGCCACGCCCGTTGGATGACGATTGGTAAAAAAGCAGCGCAGTATGTGAGCCGTTGTGATGGGGAATTATTGGCTAGTTTTTGCGTCAGCGATCGTGTAGATTTTAGCGAGCTCAGGCCTATTTATGAGAGTCTATCGCGAGCTTATGTTCAGAAAACCATTGACACGGTAGAGGTGGTATTTCCAGCATTTATCAATACATTAGTGCAGATACCCGTCGAACGGCATGTTCTGCCCATGAGCGATTTTCAGTCGGAATTTGAATCCATATTGCAGTATTCAAAGATGAGTAAGGAGGATTTTCAATCCGATCCCAGGGAAATGATATTTGAGCCAAGTGTGGCTGTGCTGTTGGAGCAATTGTCCCAGACATTTTTTCAGTACCATTTGTACCAAATACTCCTGGAGGCAAAGGCTTCTGAACAGAGTTCTCGTATGGTGGCCATGAAAACAGCGACGGACAATGCGGAGAATCTTTTGAAAGAATTGAGCTTGAAGTATAATAAGGTTCGTCAGAGTGTGATTACGAATGAAATTGTGGAATTATCGATGAGCAACACGAACGTAGCGGAGTAAAGAAGATGCAAGAGGTGACAGGAAAGATAGTGGCGGTCATCGGAGCGGTGATCGATGTGGATTTTCCTTCGGAGCATCTTCCGGAAATCTATGAGGCATTAAAAGTCAATCGTCCAGAAATGGAGGGGATGCCGAAGAACCTCATCCTTGAAGTTCAGCAACATTTAGGCGATGGACGTGTGCGTGCGATAGCGATGTCATCTACGGATGGCTGTTCGCGTGGAATGTCCGTGAGTCGTACCGGTAGCCCCATAAGCGTCCCTGTGGGACGTAATGTCTTAGGGCGTATTCTCAATGTCCTTGGGGAGCCGATTGACGGCAAAGGTGCCATATTGGCGGAAAAGCATTATCCTATCCATCGCAAAGCGCCGGCATTGATAGAGCAGAGCACCCATGCCGAGATTCTAGAAACCGGTATCAAAGTGATCGATTTGATCTGCCCATTTATAAGGGGTGGTAAAATCGGTGCGTTTGGTGGTGCCGGTGTGGGTAAGACGGTGGTGATCACGGAGTTGATCCATAATATCGCTTCGGCCCATGGTGGTTTTTCTGTTTTTACAGGAGTCGGTGAGCGATCTCGCGAGGGAAAGGACCTTTTTCAAGAGATGTGCGCTTCGGGCATTATCGATGAGCGAGATGTGGCTCGGTCGAAGGTGGCGCTTATTTTTGGCCAAATGAATGAGCCACCTGGTGCGCGTATGCGCGTAGCGCTCGCGGGGCTTTCCATAGCGGAGTATTTCCGAGATGAAGAGCAACAGGATGTTTTGCTCTTTATCGACAATATTTTCCGTTTCTCTCAGGCAGGTTCCGAAGTATCGGCATTATTGGGCCGTTCACCTTCAGCAGTAGGTTATCAGCCGACACTCAGCCAGGAGATGGGCCAGTTGCAGGAACGCATTACGTCGACGCAAAAGGGTTCTATTACCTCTTTCCAGGCAGTTTATATCCCGGCGGATGATGTGACTGATCCGGCACCGGCACATACGTTTGCTCATCTCGATTCCACCCTTGTCTTGGATCGCCGCATCGCGTCTTTAGCTTTATTTCCAGCGGTGGATCCGCTGGCTTCGACGTCGATGGCATTGGATCCTAAAGTCGTAGGAGAGGAGCATTTTCGCGTGGCGCGTGGTGTTCAGGCCATACTCCAAAAGTATAAGGAATTACAGGATATTATCGCCATTTTAGGTATGGATGAGCTTTCCGAGGAAGATCGCTTGACGGTTGCCAGGGCACGAAAAATTCAGAAATTTCTCTCTCAACCGTTTCACGCAGCAGAGGCCTTTACGGGCATTAAAGGGCAGTATGTGTCAACAAAGGAAAGTGTCTCCGGTTTTGATAAGATTCTCAAGGGCGAATTGGATAATATTCCGGAGAATGATTTCTATATGAAGGGTTCCATCGCTTCTGTTTTGGAAGCGCATTAAAGACTTAACAGAGTAAGTTCTGTAGATAAGAAAAGAGTTTATGCAAAGGTGTTTGCCTCATTTTTTTGATTCTCATGGGGGATTGATGCCTATGGCCGTCGAGCTATGCGATATTTTACAACTGCCGCGATTTTTTACGGCGGAAGTTCTTTCCGAAAATTTCCAGAAAAGTTTTTTGCGACCTCCTTATACGGAGCGCGATCAGTGTGCGTTTCCCCAAGCGGCTCAGTCGATGTCGCGCGATGCGTTTCACGATTGGTGTTGTCGATGGGGCTATTTCGATGAGATTCGGCCGCGAAAGGGTATAGAAAATTATGATGTCATCGTCATTTACGCTTTAGGCGTTGAGGGGATGTACAATATGATGAAATACCTTCAAGGCTTACTTTCGCCTTTTGAAGAGAGGGAAAAAGGAGCATCGCCAAATATTCCCAAAATTTTCCTCCTGACGGGTTCACGACCATTGACGATGAAGGGGGAAGACGCTATGGCCCAGTGGTTGCGCGAGCGCAATTTACCGGATACGGAGGAATGGGCGGTGCGGGTATTATTTCGCAATTTTCTAGAACCTTTGGGAGTTCTTTGCGAAATTGTAAATGTTCCCATGTGCCATGGGTATGATGCGGAGGGAGAGCTTCGCTGGAAACGCCCGAATACACGCGATACGTTAAGAGCATTTTTCAAAAGAAGTAATCGTGTATGGACTTCCCTGTTGGCTATTTCTGTCAATCCTTTCGTGAGCTATCAGCATGCTGTGGGGACTGCTGTGTGGTTGGAGCAGGAAGGGTGCGATAAATTCGCCTCCAAGACATTGGAGACCGTAGGGCCTTTACATTCTCGATTTTACTCCTCGCAGTGGTCGCAGAATGAGGAGCTACTCATTGCGATTTTGCTCGATAATGTGGCGCGTTGTGCCTACGAGGAGTTCGGAATTTTAAAGACAAAAGGATGTGTCTCATGTTGATGCCTTTTTCGCTGGTGACGCCAATGGGTGTTGTTTTGAGATGCGAGGTCGATTCGGTCGTCATTCCGACGTCGGATGGTGAGATTGAGATTTTGCCGGGACATCGCCCTTTGATAGCGTTGGTTATTCCGGGCGAGGTGGGTCTGCATTATGGGAATCGATCGGATGCTTTGGTGGTTGATCGAGGGTTTCTGTACGTGTCGAATGATCGTATTACCGTTACGGTGGAACAGGCAATTTCCATCAAGGAAGTGGATGTGGCGGCCGTGGAGCTTGCTAGAAAGCGTGCAGAAGAGGCTTTGCAGGCGGCTGCTTTGAAAAGAGAAACGTGCGATCCGGAAGAGATTAAGTGCTTGGAGGCGAAGATCCGCTACCAGCTGGCCCAGAAAGCGGCGAAGTCACAGCGGAGGTAGGCCATGTCCAGGACGTTTTGAACGATAGGTCGTTTGGATCTATCCGATCGCAAGGGCTGCTGTGATTGTGTTTTTTGGGATACCGTCTCCGGTGTATCTGGCGGGCTTGCCGCCTTTGAGCCCTTCGGGCTCTGGCCCGCTGCGCGGGCCGCGGTGAGGAAAAATGAAAGCTCCCGCTTTGCATTTTTCCCTCACCGCAAAGGCGGCAAGCGAGAACCCCGAAGACTGAGGAAGGTACCGGTGGCCCAGAAAGCATCGAATCTTCGAAGCTCGGGCATGGGTGCTAGTCCTTAAGCAAGGAAATCCCAAGGCTTGGAAAGGTACCTGCCTGGCAAAGAGAAAGCGGAAAATCAAAGACTAGGAAGGTGCCAATAGCCCGGAGCGTGTAACCCACAAAATGAGGGACCATAGGCACTCCCTAAAATCATTAAAATTCAAAGGTATCGTCGCTGTGAAGTGACTCGGCAAAGACCACCAGGAGCTTGACGACATTTTCCATATCCTCCAGATGAGCGGTTTCTACCGGTGTATGCATATAGCGCAAAGGGATGGAAACGAGACCAGTGGCGATGCCGCGTTGGGTCATTTGGATCGCTCGAGCATCGGTACCCGTCGGATAGGTCTCGGTTTCGATTTGGTAGGGAATCTTGTGTTCCTCAGCGCATGCGATGAGGCGATCGAAAATAATGGGATTGATATTGGATCCACGGGCGATGATGGGCCCCGCTCCGAGCGAAAATTTACCAAATCGCTTCGCATCGCAGCTCGGGAAATCGGTCGCATGTCCGACATCAACGGCGATGCCGACACGGGGAGCCACCGTATAGGAGGCGGTTATGGCTCCGCGTGTACCCACTTCTTCCTGAACGCTGGCGACGGAAACCAGGCCACAGTCGAGCATATTTCTCTCACTTACGAGGCGTTTAAATGCTTCCATGACGCTGTAAGTACCTGCTTTATCATCAAATGCACGCCCCGAAATCAGATTCCCGTGTAGGCTTTCAAGCGTGTCGGTATAGACCATCGGGTCGCCGATTTGGACGAGTTCGAGGGCCTCCGCTTCGCTCTTGGCGCCGAT
>JAIRRP010000060.1 GCA_031255915.1 Puniceicoccales bacterium
GATGCCGCCAGCTCATTTCGATGCACAGAGTGAATGGATTGTCTCAGAAATCGACGAAAGCGATCGCACCATTGATTATTTTTCTCCCGAGATGACCATTGCTCTTAATGTTGGGTCGGATCATCTCACTAATTATGGCAGTATTGAAGCCATACAGCACAGCTTCGGAGAACTATTTCGCCGAACAAAACAGTGCATCTTTTTTCCTGAAAAGGACTCGATACTCATCGCATTGGCTAAACAATCAAGTATTCCTTACGTCGCATGCGACACGGCGCATCTGCCCTACTCTCAAGAATTTCAAGAATTATTTCAAGGATTCCAACGGACTGACTATGACCTCATTGCTGAGGCTTTTTATCGCTTAACGGGAAATTTCCCTTCGCTCGAATCCTTTTGTAATTTCGCTGGTATTTTTCAGAGAAACAATCTTTTGGCCAGCATTGAAGATCATCTCTTTTTTTGCGACCATGCGCATCATCCCAATGAAATTTGTGCATCGATCCAATATTTTCATTTGCGCTATCCGACGCACACTCTTTGCGCTATTTTCCGGCCCCACCGCTTTTCTCGCGTTCAGCAATATGCCAGCGAATTCGCAGACGCCTTAAGTCAAGCGGAACGCATCCTCTTTGTCCCAACAGATCCGGCCGATGAAGTCCCAACGGCGGAGGGGAAGTGCGAATGCATTGCTCAACATGTTGCGAAAAATATCTCCTATGAAATTGCTTCTGCCATTTCTGAAATTCCAAATATCGTTGAACAGTGGATTACTCATGCCAAGAAACCATTCTGTTATATCTATTTAACAGTGGGATCTTCCATCTTTTTGGAGTCGCTTCCGGAAATCCAAAGCCGCATTTTTCTGAAAGAGTTGAAAAATAAACCCTATTTAGAGAATATTCCTATTTATGAAAACGAACCTATAGGTACTAAAACAACTTTTAAAGTGGGAGGTTCTGCGCGAATTTTGGCAAGGCCTCAAGATGAACGGCAGTTACAAGAGCTCCTTCAGCTATCTAAAAGATACAATATTTCGATATTTTTCCTAGGAAATGGATCTAATCTCCTTTGGGAGGATAAGGGATTTCAAGGACTTGTCATTTCGTTGAACCATGCTGCTTTTAGGGATTTTCATGTGGAAAAATCGACACAGGTTCGCGTAGGTGCAGGAATGCTGTTGCGGACATTTTGTCATCATTTAGCCTCCCATTCCCTCGGCGGTATTGAGGCCTTGAGTGCAATCCCTGCAACCGTAGGCGGAATGCTCGCGATGAATGGTGGAGCTTGCGGAATTTTGCTGTCAAATTATTTACTCCATATCGAAGTAATTGACCAGGATGGCCATAAAAGGTGCATTCCAAAAGAGGAAATCAATTGGCAATATCGGAAAGGATTTTGCCATTCTAAGGCATGTATCCTTTCGGCTTTTTTTGAATTCCCTCCTACAGATCCAGAAGAATCCAGACAATTACAGAGACAATTTTCGCAACAGCGATTAGAACGGCAGCCTTTAAGACCTAATGCCGGAAGTATTTTCCAAAACCCTGATGTAGGTACGCTGAAAGCATGGGAATTGATTGATCGATGTGGTCTCCGTGGTTTCTGTATAGGTGACGCAGAAATTTCCACTCAACATACCAATTTCATTATGAACAGAGGTCATGCTTCTTCGCAAGATGTTCGACAACTCATCGACCATGCTCGGTATAAAGTTTTTGAGCATTTTCAAATCTTTCTGGAGCGAGAAATTTTGCAAATTCCAGGAGATATCTTATAATTTAGTCTGTTTCCGGTGAAATGACAAATTTAAGGATGAAATATGGTAAAAAAAGTGGGCTCCTTAACAACTTGGCTCAATGAAAGAGCCGCTGGTGTTTTTCTGCACATTTCGTCCCTGCCTAGCCATCAGGGAATCGGTTGTTTAGGAGAAGGAGCGAGGCATTGGATCGATTTTCTCTCGGAGAGCGGCTTTCGCTATTGGCAAGTTTGCCCCCTAGGCCCGACGGGATTTGGCGATTCCCCCTATCAGACCTTTTCCTCTTTTGCCGGAAACCCCTACTTTATTGATCTCGATGATCTCGTTCGAATAGAATATCTACATGAAGAAGATATTCTTTCTTTAAAGACTTTGTCACGAGAATATGTCGATTACGGCCAGCTTTACACGCAGTTTTTGCCGAAGCTACAACGAGCTTTCGAGCGCTTTCTCGACGTGAAACACGATGGTCATCCCTCATTTCTCCGCTTCTGCGAAGAGCAATCCTTTTGGCTCCCGATTTACAGCCTTTTCATGGCCTTGAAAGAAACATTTCATGGGCAACCCTTTGAACAGTGGCCAGAGCGATTCGGAAATCCTAAAAACATCGCAGATTTACTGGCGGAAGCTTCTCTAAAAAAATCCGATAAACTTTACTCTCTTCAAAAGAAGCACTGCTTTATTCAGTACCTCTTCCATCAACAATGGCAAGGTCTGTTGAAATATGCCCATGCAAAGGGAATTTTCATCATTGGAGATGTCCCGATATTTCCGGGTAGGGATAGTGCTGATTTTTGGGGTTATCGCTCCATTTTCCAAACGGATAAAAATGGAAAAATCCGGTATGTCGCCGGAGTTCCTCCCGATGCCTTTTCGGCGGAAGGACAATTTTGGGGCAATCCCATCTTCAATTGGGAAGAGCTTAAAAAGACACACCACCATTGGTGGATTCAACGCCTGCAACAGGCCAAATGGTCTTTTGACGTCATCCGCCTAGATCACTTTCGCGGATTTCACGATTACTGGGCCATCCCCGCTGGGGCAAAAAATGCCCGTCAAGGGCGGTGGCGAAGGGGACCTGGTATTTCATTTTTTCATGAAATTGCTAAAAAAGTACCTGACTTGAAATGCATAGCTGAAGACCTCGGTGCCCTTTCACCTGGCGTTCATCAACTCCTCAAGGCATCGCAACTCCCGGGAATGCGTATCCTGCAATTCGCTTTCAACGGAGATCCACAGAATCCCTATTTACCTCATATGCACGAAAAAAATTCTGTACTTTACTTGGGGACACATGACAACGACACCACCATCGGCTGGTATGCCAAACTTTCAGCAGAAGCACAGGATCACGTGCGCCGTTATTTCCAGAGCGATGGCTCAGCGATGGCTTGGGATATAATTCGGCAGGCTTATGTCTCCCCATGCCGGCTTTTGATTCTAACACTTCAGGACCTTCTATCGCTCGACTCCAGAGCACGTTTCAATACTCCTTCCACTCAGCAGAATAACTGGACTTGGCGGTATACGGCTGAACAACTTCAAACCCTTAAAATACATTCTTCCGATTATCTAAAAAAACTTTCGGATACCTATGGAAGGAATAGATCGCAAGTATGAACGACAAAATCGCATTTCTCGAGAGCTTTAGAGGGTGTCGTCAAAAAAAAGGTTAACAAAGGGAAAAAGAGAGAAAAGAAAGATGGAATGGAAAAGAAGATACATAGGAGACTTGTTTCTGCATTCCACATCCCCTCTATCTCTCTTTTTGTTGTCTTATTTTGATGACACCCTTTGGCTTTAGGTAACCTATAGTTGGAGTATTGCGATGGGTTTCTCTTTCCCTCATGCTTCGTAGATAAGTAGAGGAATATTCCCAAGCTTGGGGTATTCGGTTCGTCGCCTTTGCGGTAAGGAAAAAATGCAAAGCGGGAGCTTTCATTTTTCCTTACCGCGGCCCGCGTAGCGGGCGGGAGCCCGGAGGGCTCAAAGGCGGCGAACCCGCCGGTGGAACCGAGACGGTATTCCGGAAAAAGCAGCAAACTTCAGACAGGAATTACAGAAATTTTCTCCATCGCCAAACCACACCCATAGCCCCGGTATCGCCCTTTTATTTCCAGGATCTCACATTTTTACGTGGATCTGAATGAATGGACCAAATTGCTATATCGGACAATAATCCTGCTTCCGGAACAAATGCCTTTATGGCCTCTGGGAAAAGGATTTGTGGGATGCGTCGATCATCATCGGAAGGATTTTCCAAAAGAATAAAAATTTTTTCATTATTGAAGATATCGGCGATGCGATCTTCCTCCCGGTCACCGGTGGACGTTTTTAATAGGTCATCAGGCGAAATTTCCAAAAACACAATACGTTTAGGATTTAGTCTTAAATGTTCCGCTGTAAGCGCAGAACCATTTGGCTCTTTCCCACTGAGGGCTCGGATAAAATTTTGACTATTCACCCTAGAGCCCAATTCAAAAACAGCACCAATATCCTCCGATAATTCCATAAAAGGAGGATAGCTCTGGTATTCAGAATAGTAGTCCCGCAGGGCGTGGATAAAGCGCTGAAATTGCATACTTCCCTGTTTCTGTAGGGCAGAAATCCTAGCCGAATTTACAGCCGGTGCGACGATGGACAATAGGATCAGCAGAATCGAGACAACCGTCAACATCTCTATCAACGTCATCCCCGAGACCAATGAACCTAAACGAAATCGACCAACGGATGACCTTTTATTCAGTATAATCCTCCATCACCATAAATGCCTCCAGTGCCATTTACTCGATGACGATGGTATCGTCGTCAGATACCCCTTCCTCATTACCGGATTCAAAAGAAGAAGCAGCCTCCACATTGGAGAAAGTATTTGGTAAAAATTTCGAAATATCCGCTTGTTCCTTTGGCTTACCGATAACATGGACGGGAATCTCTAGTAATTGATACCCCGGAGCTTCTACATATAATTTACCCGAAGCTTCATATCCGTTCCCAGAAATAAGTACATCGACGAAACGAGATCCTTTGGGTATGCAGACCTCTGGCATTACAATATCCTCTGGAATATCCGTCGTTACCAGGAGTAGTAGATCCGTGGGTACTCGATAGGGTACACTCAACCGAAAAGCTTGTCGTTCCTCTCCGCGCAATTCTAAATGATACGTCGACGAATCAATCGGAGTGGAATCGATGAAAAAATCTCCCAGGGGAAGTTCTCCCTGTGGGCCTTGAAGTGTCAAACAATAATTCCTGTTTGTCTCTATGTGGGGAACTATGAATTCTGCCCTACGGTCGTCATATACTCGCGTTTCCACTGACATGTTTCCAAAGACGACCCGATCATCCTTTTGAAATCCACAGCCCAAAAGCATCACTTTGGTTCCAGGAATTCCTCGA
>JAIRRP010000031.1 GCA_031255915.1 Puniceicoccales bacterium
TGGAGTAAATTATGGAAACAAAAATATTCAAGAACGGACAGTTCCAGGCGGTCAGAATACCCAAAGCATATAGATTGAGTGGGACGGTTTGTGAAATTTTCCCAGCCATCTTAGAGGGGGTCGTCAAAGCTGCCCGGGAGGGAAGGAACAATTGGGCGACACGGCAGAAATAATCGACTCTTTATAAATGCAGTGTTTTGAATACTGAGAACTGGAGCACCCTGAAGGGAACTTCCGCCGGACTTTGGAGATTGGAAAACACACACTGCCGATTGAGCCGCTGGAGGGATCGCGGTGTGTGGAAAGAATTTGCCGACGATCTGTGTGGCGAGCCAGACTTAGAGTGGGTGATGATGGATTCTCCACGCATCAAAGTTCACCCGCATGGCATTGGAGCGAAGGGAGGCACTCAGGCAATGACTCGCACAAAAGGGGGCTCTATACGAAATTACATGTGGTCGTAGATAAGGTTGGTCATCCGCTTAAAGTCATTGCAACAGAAGGTACAGAACCGGATTGCAAGTTGGCACTGGAGTTGGTCGCATTCCTGGATACCACTTGTGTTCTCGCAGACAAAGCCTATGATTTCGATGATATCCTCTTTTCTCTTTCCGCCCACGGCATTGTCCCCATCATTCCGCTGAATGATCAATAGAAAATCTCAACGCTCTTATGATAAGAATATCTACAAAAAGCGCCACGTCATTGAAAATTTTTCCTTATTTTCCTTAAAATGAAAGAATGGCGTTCCATTTCCACTCGATACTTTACGACACTTTAAAAATATTCACTCCTTTGTTTCTGCATTCCATGTTCGCTCCATCTCTCTTTTCGCTGCCTGATTTAACGACACCCTCTAGTGTATTCGATCTGTCCTATTTGCCGCCTTTGCGGTAAGGGAAAAATGCAAAGCGGGAGCTTTCATTTTTTCTTACCGCGGCCCGCGTAGCGGGCGAGCCCGTTAGGGCTCAAAGGCGGCAAACCCGCCCGTCATACGGAGACGGTGCTCGGAAGCGGAAATATTGAATGCGGATATGAAACTTATAGCATATGAAGTACAATTGTCAGGTTCAGCTGGGTGCGGTGAGATGGGTCTTTATGGCGCTCAGGCCGATAAGAGGGAGTAATAGCGAGGGATTAGATTATGTTCAATCTCTCTGGGTGGTATTGTTAAATGGATGGAAATAGAGTAATATCTGTTTCTATGGATAGGTATATGAAAAAGAAATTACTCGTTACTTTATTATGTGGTGGTATTGGCCCCTTTGGTGCTGATCTTTTTGCGATGAAGAAAAGCGCAAGAGAATTTGCCAAAAACACGTTAATTCCGACTGGCTCCTCTCAATTACTGTCTCGTTTCTCAGTGGAAACAGCCGATGAAATTACAACAGGGCGAACTAGGCGAGGCAGTGATGCATGTCAATATTTATTAAGCGATCAAAATGTGTACTTGAAAACTTTTTTAGAGGAATTAGAGCCGATAATTAATGCGAATTTAAAGCAGCAACTATCAATTGCTTTTGCCGGTTTTGTAGAAGCTCTCGTCCAAAAGATTGAGGTTGAGGGCATAAGAGATCTTTCTCATCAAGAATTTCTGATGGCTCATCTTAAACATGAAGCGACATTTTGTTATCTGAGGCGTGCCGATCGGTCAGAACGGGAGCAGATGGCACTGTATACCTATACCGATGCTGCTGTGGCAGCAGATGATGGTCTATTCAATAAGGTAAAGCGCAATGTTCTGGATGAAGTATATATGTTGATAGGTCTTTATAATGCGCTTGTAGGGCGGATATCACCGCATGATCTCATAGATGAGAGAGAGTTTTTGCAATATGTGGAATTTC
This sequence comes from Puniceicoccales bacterium, assembly GCA_031255915.1. Classification (GTDB taxonomy): domain Bacteria; phylum Verrucomicrobiota; class Verrucomicrobiia; order Opitutales; family JAIRLG01; genus JAIRLG01. The sequence continues at coordinate 1,848 of JAIRRP010000031.1, forward strand.
ATATTAACACCGTTCTGGATACTATGTTGTCTCATGTTACAGGGGCTGTGTTTTCCCTCTTGTCGGAACTTATTTCGGAACCATGCTGTGGGTGTTTGAGTAAAACGAAGCTCAGCTACAATGAACGAGTACAGCTCGCTTCCTCCACCGGACGCCTCTTGAAAGGGGTACTTAAGAAGTTCCTGGATAAGGATATCGTCGAGGGTGTCTCCGAGTGCATAGATGTATTTTTACCTGGAAAAACCTTACCCGGAAAAAACAAGCCATCGTCGATCCCAATGTTTAAGGAATGATGTAAAGGTGAAAATATTCGCAGTGGGCTAAAATAACGACATCATGGCTCACCTTAGCGCATCGTCAGGTAAAAGCGAAAAGGTCTCGATTCCGAGACCTTTTCATTTTTTTTAAGGAAGAAAGAATCTAGACTTCAGGCCATAAAGCTTCAAGCTGATGAGAAATTTTATGAAAGGGGTTGCTTTTATTTTTCCCGGCCAGGGAACGCAGGTTCTCGGGATGGGGTATTCTCTATACGAGACCAATGCCACGGCGCGGAGGTATTTCGATGAAGCGAACGAAGTTCTTGGCTATGATTTAAAAAAAATCATGTGGGAAGGTCCCGAGGAGAGACTGGCGGAAGGTCGTTACTGCCAGCCGGCCATTTATGTCCATCAGTTTATCCTCGCGACGCTTAAAAGGGAAATGCTCATGGTGGCCGGTAGGGAAGTAGATATTGCTTTGGGATTGAGTCTTGGTGAGCTTACGGCATTGGCTTTATCGGGTGTTTATGATTTCGCAGTAGGGCTGCAGTTGGTAAGCACAAGAGGTCAACTTATGCAGGAAGTGTCGGAGCGGAAGCGTGGAGGAATGCTGGCGCTTTTAGGAGGCTCTTTGGAAGAGGTTCGCGAGGTATGTTCCCAGACGGGGGCTGAGATGGCAAATTTCAATACGCCGTCGCAAATCGTTCTCGCGGGGACCATAGAAAGTATCTGGGAAGCGGAAAAATTGGCCTCATCGCTTTCTTTCTCTCGGGTAATTCCTTTGAAAGTTTCCGGCGCTTCGCATTGTTCTTTGATGGAAGAGGTCCGTTGTGAGTTCCATGACTATCTGGAGAAAATTACGTTCAAAATCCCTAAAATCCCTGTTATTCAAAATGTTAATACCGAGATGTCCGACGATCCGGAGTATATTAAAAAATCTCTCGAGGACCAACTCGTCTCACCAGTCCTTTGGTGTCAAAGTATGCGAAAGGCTGCCGCTTTAGGATGGACTGAATTTTACGAATGCGGTGCTGGTAGGACTTTGAAAGGTATGGCGAAGCAGATAGATCCACAGCTACAGGTATTTTCTCTACAGGAGTCGGAATTTGTAACTTCTGATCATGTCTCGGTAGTAGCTTGAATTCGGGTATTGCCATGGGACGTTTGCCTTCGCGAAGAGAGTTATGGACCCATTATATTGCCGGTGATGGCCGACAGAGCAGAGCTCAATTTTCCGCTAAAGTGGCTTCATATTCGGGGGATGGCATTCCATTGATGGGAACGATTTTAGGTATCGATCCCTCTCTGAGGGGAACGGGTATGGTCGTTATAAAAAGAGAGAAGGCGGAGGATTTTGTCTTAAAGTTTTCCGATGTCATCGATTTGCATTCGTTCAAGGGAGATATGTCGGCATGTCTGTGTAAAATTTTTGAGCAACTGCAGGTCGTAATAGACCAATATAGGCCGGATGGTGTGGCATTGGAGCAGGCAATTTACGTTCAGAATGTGAAAATCGCACAGGTTATGGGAGCCGTAAAGGGTGTTATCCTAATGGCGATACGGCTTAAGAATCTAGAGGTTAAGGAATACCCTCCTTTGAGGGTGAAGCAGGCCATTTCAGGTTATGGTCGTGCGAATAAGGA
>JAIRRP010000073.1 GCA_031255915.1 Puniceicoccales bacterium
TTCTTGAGTTTTGTTCTTTTTTATAAGCATATCGTTGGCCTATGTCGCCTCTTTTACTCACCATTTGTCTCTTCGGCAATTCTCTATTGAGGACGAAAGCTGTGCCGGTAAAAATTTTCGATGATGCGAGAAAAACTCTCTATAAAAGGATGCTTAGTATCATGCAGGGCTCAAAGGGCATTGGCCTTGCCGCCCAGCAGATAGGGTGGAATGAGCATGTGCTTGTCATTAATCTGGCGGGGGTGTGCCGCGTGCGTCCTGATTTGGTGGATTTCTGTATTTTCGATGGACAGAAGATTTCCGTTGGCAAGATTATGCCTTTGGTCGTCATTAATTCTGTTATCACTTGGACATCACCTGAAAAAGTCCCCAGCCAGGAGGGCTGCCTCTCAATTCCTGGTATTCAGGGCACGGTGGAGCGGTTTAAAGAGATAGAAATTCGATTCCAGGATCCGGATGGGCGGGAACATACTTTAAGATGTGATAGGCTTTTTTCCTTTTGCGTACAGCATGAAAGGGATCACCTTGAAGGCGTTCTCTTCATCGATCATTTGGGTGATGAGGTAAGGGACGGTCTCGAAAAGCGGCTTCTTTCGATGGAAGAAAAGGGGAAGAAGCAGAAAATGAAACCCTTACTTTGAAGAAGAGAGATGTGTCGGTGAAGGATGCTGGATCTTGATGTGATCTCGGGAGGATTCGTTCTGACGCCTTTGCGGTAAGGAAAAATGCAAAGCGGGAGCTTTCATTTTTTCTCACCGCGGCCCGCGTAGCGGGCCAGAGCCCTTTAGGGCTTAAAGGCGGCAAACCCGCCCGGAAGAATGGAGACGGTGATCGAATCAGCGAGACCTAAAGATGAAGCCCATATAATGGGACTTCGGCAGCCAGGAGTAATTTTTCAAATCACTATTATATTATAACGGGCGAGGAAACGTTCATAATAAGTGCCTAAAGTGTGTCATCAAAAAAGGTTAACAAATGAAAAAAGAGCGAGGAGAAAGATGGAATGGAAAAGAGGACATATAGGAGACTTGTTTCTGCATTCCATGCCCGCTCCATCTCTCTTTTGGCTGTCTGATTTTAACGACACCCTCTAGGCCTTGGGAGTGTTCTGGGATGAGGAGATTTGCCCGGAAGAATAGGAGATGGTGGGTCGCAGATTGGTTCCTTCGTCATGATGCCGAACAGCGTAGGATTTTGGAAGATTTTTTCTTAGGGCGAGGTAAATTTCCTGGACATTTTGTTCTGAGGCAGAGGTGCCGGAACAGATGCCTAATGTTCCCAACGCATGTAATTCCGAAAAATTTATTTCGCCCATGTGTTCGATGTTCCAGACGGCTGTGGGGAATTTATGGGCTAGGGTGACGAGCTGTTGGGTATTATGGGAATGTTTGCTGCCGATGACGATGAGCCCATCCAGTCCGGTTTTCAGGGCTTGTTGGAGTGATAGTTGCCGTTGACGTGTGGCCGGACAGATGGTATTATGGACTATGAGCTGGGGTAATCTTTTTCCTAGACGTTGGGCTGCTTTTTCGAAAAAATCTACATCGAGCGTCGACTGACTTAGGAGTACATAGGGAAGGGAAGTGGCATTGGGATTCGTCTCTATTTGGGATAAAAAGTGATGGAGCGTTGGGATATCTTGAAGGACGAGACAAGGTGTTTCGGCATAGCCTTTGAGCCCCATGATTTCAGCGTGATCGGGGTTTCCCAGAATGAGAAAATGGAATCCTTTGCGGCTGTAACGACGGATAATAGCGGCGATATGTGCCACATCGGGACAGGTGGCATCGGCCAGTGGACAGTGATGCGTATGGCATAGGGTATTTAACCAACGGCGGCGTTCAGGAGTGATGCCGTGGGCACGAATTAGGATCGCGGATCTACTCTCGGGCTGGAAGGAGATATCTATTTTTTTTTCAAAAATGTGTTCATTTTTCAGGGACTGGAGGACCTGTTGATTGTGAATGAGGGGCCCATCGGTGTAGACGGATCCCTGAACTTTGGATTTGATTTTTTTCGCCTTTTCGATGGCTCGACGTACACCGGGACAAAATCCTATGGGTTCTATCAGAATTATTTTTACCACAGGGGTGTTATTCGCATTTATGGGCCTGGGTGCAAATCTTTACTATAGGGTGCAGTTTTTGAATGGTGTCTACGGTCGACCTGGCGGGTTCACCGCCTTTGAGCCCTTCGGGCTCTGGCCCGCTACGCGGGCCGCGATGAGGAAAAATGAAAGCTCCCGCTTTGCATTTTTCTCTCATCGCAAAGGCGGCAGACCGAATATTCCTAAACCCAAGGACATTTTAAGATACAAAAAGCATCACTTTCGATACCATTCAGTAATGATTTTTCCAAAAACGCCGAGAAAGCACAGGAGAAGGACGAAAATGCAAGTCCTGGTAACAATCACTTGATATCTCTTCCAAAAACCGGCTGAGTTTCAATTTGGGAAGACAGCCATTGCCAATCCGCAAAGCGGCGTATTGAGGACAGCACAGATAAAGCTCCCTCTTGGCACGGGTAACCGCCACATAGAATAAACGCCGCTCTTCTTGGATCGAGGCTTCTTCTTCCAAGGCATGCTTTAATGGGAAAAGGCCCTCATTAAGGCCCAAAATAAAAACGACGGGAAATTCCAGTCCTTTTGCCTGATGAATGGTCGTCAGGCTAAGAGTGTCCTTATCCTTTTCCGTCTCGGTTTCCTCCGACTGTAGAAGTGCCACTTGAAATAGGAAGTCCTCGACATTTTGAAATCGTTCTGTGAAACTCAAAAGCGCTAGAATATCATCCTCCCGAGAGGCATGATTCGAAAAATTACGGCGTAGGTAATCGCGATATTCACCTTCCCAAAGCAGAGAAAGTACCTCCTTAGGCGACACATTTTTTTTCTCAATGCCGGAGGGATTTTTGCGCTGAGCGGCCGCATGGGCAAAGAGGTCTTCAACATACCGAAGAGGCTCTTTGCCACCATTATTAGGTAAACAGTGGTGTGCATTCACCAGTGTCCGGATCAAAGAAATCCAGCATATTTGAGCCTCTTCCGGACAGAGTCCGAATGAAAAATGGTCCTGAAGTAGATCCCAAAAATCACGGCCACTTTGGGCCATATCTTCTTCTAATTTCCCCAAAATACGATCGGCTGTCTTCTCCCCTACCTTCGGCAAGCGGCTGAGAGTACGCATCCAAGCGCAGCGATCCTGCACATTATAAACGACCCGGAGCATCGCCACCAGGTCGCGAATATGAACCTGCTCAAAAAAGCGTACACCACTGGTAACGGTATAGGAAATTTTTGCTTTTGTGAGCTCCATCTGAAGTTCCATGGACTGGTAATGCGCACGATAGAGCACCGCCACATCTGACAAATGATAACCTTCCTGGGTGATATCCTGAAGATGTTTAACGATAAACTGCGCCTGCTGTCTGAAATCCGGTAAATGCACCAAAAACGGCTTTTTATGGAAACTTTTCGTCGCATGCAGTTCCTTCCGAAAGACCTGTTCATGGGCGATGGAGATAGCATTGGCTAAACGAAGAATCTCCGGCGTGCTCCTATAGTTCAGCGTGACCTTAAAAATCTCCGCTTCGGGATGCCGTTCTGAAAAACGGTGAATATTGGCGATATTAGCTCCACGCCAACTATAAATGCATTGGGCATCGTCCCCAACGGCAAAGACCTGGTGATGGATCGCAAGACCATCGATTAAATTCTCTTGGAGACTATTAGTATCCTGGTATTCATCGACTAGAATATGCTGAAAGCGATGCCCATAATATTCGGTAAGCTCAGAATGTTCTCTTAGGAGACGAATAGCCATCTCCAGAAGATCATTGTAATCCAAAACTGATTGTTTTTGTTTATGGGATTGATATTCCTTAAAAAAAGCGACGACATCGCTCAGCACGAGGCCACTTTGGGCCCACTTGGCCGCCAAGACTTCCTCCAACGAGCACTGGGTATTTCGCGCATAGTCGATACCCTCAAACAGGATTTTCGGCTTTGGAGCATTTTTATCCTTCAAAAATTCCGGCGAGACCCGACGGATAGATTCCGTAAAGAGCTGCAACGCATCGGATTCGTCCAAAATTCCGAAATTCGTCTGTAAATTCAAATAAGTGGCATGTGGTCGGATCAAGCGTTGGGCGATATGGTGAAAAGTACCTCCCCAGAAATACTCTCGGGAATAACCGGTCAATATCTCTACCCGCGTAAGCATTTCTCGGGCAGCTTTATTAGTGAATGTCAGCAGCAAAATATTCTCAGGACTGACACCATGCTCCAACAACCAGGCTACTCGATAGGTCAGTGTCCTCGTCTTGCCCGTACCAGCTCCGGCTAGAATCAGTAATGACTTGGCGGAAGAAGAAACA
>JAIRRP010000076.1 GCA_031255915.1 Puniceicoccales bacterium
ACAGAAGAAACGACAAACCAAACAGACCAAGCTTCAGCTCCTGAAAAGATTCACGTCGCCTTTTGTCTGGACAATAACTACGCCGAGTGCACCGGTGTCGCCGCCTACAGCCTGTGCAAAAATATGGCCCCAGAGGACGAAGTCGTCATCCACATCGTGATGTCGGAACCGCTGCAACTTAGGCACAGGAAAAAGTTTCAGGAACTGGAACAGATGTTCGCCCCGAAAGTGAAGATCAGGATTTATGATAGCGAGAAATATTTAGAACAGCTTATGACAAGATTTAAGAATAATCTTGTCATTAGGAATTGGCCCATTTCCAAGCTTGCTAGGATTGTCTTGCCTGAACTTCTTCCATCTTCTCTCGATAAAGTCATCAGCTTGGATGCCGATGTTCTTATCTTATCCTCCTTGCGAGATCTGTGGAATCGCCTTCCTCATGAAGATCATTTCATTGCTGGCGTAATACGTTGTTTTTATGCCGAACGCGATTACGACCCTGAGTCGGAAAGTAAACATGGATTATTGCCTTGGTTGCGAGAAACTCAGCTAGGCCTGAGGCCATCTTTCGACATCCACATCAGCGTCATCGTATGGGATCTTCGTAAAATATGCCAAACGCGGCATCTCATCAATGAGACCATAGATTTTATGTTTCGCTACGGGCCACCGTTGTTGGCTCAAGATACCATCAGTCTGGTCTTTCGCGATCATATTCTTCCATGTGGCGAGGAGTGGAATCATCGCACCCATTACGCGATATTTGAAAAACCTTCCATCCAAACGGACTTTGCAGACATTCTCCACTGCACAGCGCGGCCCAAACCATGGAAAATTAAGCCCCACGAAGTCGTAAAAATACGCCGAAAGGCCATCATGTCCTACCTCACCCTTCGTCCGCCGACGATCTGGCATCGCTATCGTCAAGAATCGCCCTGGAGGTGTTCGGTACGTTCGCGCTTTTGGGAGCTCTTTGCAACGCCGGAAGATCGGAAACTCTTTAAACCAATTTTTATTGGCATAGCTGCTACGCTCGCGTTGACGACATCGGTGTCGCTCTACTATCTTGGGCGATTTTTCTTCTAATTTATTTTGATTCCTTAGATTTGAGCATCTTATATTAAGTGGTGAGAAAAGCACAATTAGCTCTCAAACTAAAGGAAATGAAACTTCGTCTCAATATTGAGGCTCATGATTTCTACATCCAGAAGCCAATTAGGCAAATCACTCTATCTTGAGTGACGTGGCTAGAAAGATAAAGCTGCTCTCTATTATCTAGATAGCCCGACTGAGGCCGAAGCCAGCAGACACAGAATAGCCAGTCATCATCAGCGAGTAAACCCTACTACACCGCTTTTTCTATCGATTTACCGATTAACACTCAGCAGAAATTCCACATTGCTGCGGGTCTTTTTCAGACGAGAGATGAGCATTTCCATTGCCTCTGTGGGAGGGACTCCTTTGAGCGCACGGCGAAGGGTATAGATCTTTTCCATTTCATCCGGATGATAGAGTAGTTCCTCACGGCGCGTACCGCTTTTATCAAAATTAATCGCTGGAAAGATGCGCTTCTCCACCAAAGCTCGATCGAGATGCAGTTCCATATTGCCCGTACCCTTGAATTCCTCAAAGATCACATCATCCATACGGCTACCGGTCTCGACCAATGCCGTCGCTAAAATTGTCAAGCTGCCACCGCCTTCGATATTGCGTGCGGAACCGAAGAAACATTTTGGCTCCTGAAGGGCATTCGCCTCCACACCACCGGAAAGAATCTTACCGCTGCTGGGCTGGCGTGTATTATATGCCCGTGCCAAACGGGTGATGGAATCCAGCAAAATCACCACATGCTGACCGGCTTCGACGCGACGACGGGCATTCTCAATCGCCATATCGGCCACAGAAACATGATTTTCGGCCGATTCATCAAAGGTCGAACTGATCACTTCGGCTGGAACATGGCGCGCAAAATCCGTCACTTCTTCCGGTCGCTCGTCGATCAGGAGGATCATCACATATACATCTGGACGGGCTTTCACGATGGCATTCGCTATGTACTGCAGCAGGATCGTCTTTCCCGTCCGAGGAGGAGCCACGATCAGTCCGCGCTGGCCCAAACCGATCGGTGTCAGCAGATCGACCACACGCATCGAGAGATTATCCCAAGCAACCGCTTCGGAAGATTCCAAAAGAAGCCGTTCTGTGGGATAGCAGGGCGTGAGCTCCTTGAACTTGGGTAATGCCTGAAGTCGATCGGCTGGCATGCCCATGATATCGATAATTCGCAAAACGAAGGGACATGAGGATTGCTCCTTCGGAGGATGAATATAGGCGGTAATATTTTGCCCACGCCTCAATCCATAGTATTGGACGAGGCACCGGGGCACAAAAGCGCTCTTGGCCTGAATACGAAAAGAATCTTTCGTATACACGATCGCTCCATCGCCGTTATCCAGTGCTTCCAACACACCTTTCACTTGTATTGGCGTACCTTCCTCCAGGGCATGCATCATGCAAACATCCAAAATTCGGCTGCGTGATGGCATATTTTCCCCTGATATCAGTGCCGATTCTTCAACAAATTTCAGCAACTGGACCTGTGTCTGGGCGTAAGCCTGTATGAGATCAAAAATCTCGCCATTCTCCTGAAACGCCGAAACAAAAAAGTTTTCCAAATATTCCCTACGGCGAAAAATATCCAAGTTACGCAGGCCTCCCAAAGAAAAATTACCGATACGCAACGTACGACTTCCATTATTCGTTCGAGCGATGTTGGGGCTACGACGCATATCACCATTAGGACGATGAGGTATGCCATTGGGATTACCCCCCGTATATTGACGAGGATTTGCACTCGCCGTACTAAAGCGACGAGGATTCTCATTGCGGCGTAGATCCCTTCCTTGGGCTCCAGTCTCTGAATTCTCTCCCAATTTTGCCGCCAGAGAAGTCCGCACAAAGGCCACTGATGAAACCTCTTTAGAGGCATGATCCGGCTGCGCCAGATGATGCGAAGTGCCCCGACCATCCCTGGAATCCGCTTCGGAAGAAGATGAAATTTCCTCTGCCATGGATACATCGGAAGTTTTACGAGGCCGAGGAACCCATTCCTCTTTCGGCGCTTCTCGCGAAAGATCACTATATTCGAACATGGCTTTCCTGGGTAGGGGCGAAACTTCCTCCAGAGAAGAAACAGCCGAAGGGAGCTCCTCCGGAAAGGAATGCGAAGCCGATGGCGCTGTCGTTCCCTGACCCACGCGACCACGCGATAACCGTGGCTTTCTCTCTACCCGCGACTTCGGAGGCGACGTGTCCTTCACCAGCTCATGCACAACTGTCGGGGACGAGATATCCAGCTCCTCCGACACCATTAAAACTTCATTGTTTTTTTTATGACTACGACGCATAGGAGATTTCTCCATAGGCTCCACCACATCTGATGGCAATATTTCTTCAGATTCCATAAACCAAATTACAGGATGCTCAAAAAGGATTTGTTAAGTTTATTTTCCTCCATCGGAAAATTTCAAAACTGAAAATAATTTTCGGATTTTGTATGAAAGTTCATCATCACAATGAACTCATGGGATTACACGGGTATCTATCCATTTTAGAAAAATTCATCTTAGCAAGCCTTTCTTTAAAAATTTTCCATGCGCATCGTGAAATTCGATCTATCGCCTTTGCGCTAAGGGAAAATGCAAAGCGGGAGCTTTCATTTTTCCTTAGCGCAGCCCGCGCAGCGGGCAAGAGCCCGGAGGGCTCAAAGGCGGTAAGCCCGCCGGTTCCAACGGAGACGGTGCTCAAAATCCACCTCATTATCCATCATCATTACCGAATTAATATTACCTACTATCACTACCGAATTAACGATTGAATTCCGCCTAGAAGCACCTACAGTACCGCATCAAGAGTATGATTTCCTTTCTTCAAAACATCATCCAGAAACATCACAAGTGGCTCTTTTCGATACTTCTTTTTGTCATCATCGTGTCATTCGTCTTCACCATTGGCGCTTCTCCGGGCATAGGAATTGGCCGCAAGCACTCGAAAAAAGACCTTTTTTTCGGCTACGATCTCCGTTCCGAGCGCGACCGAAATGCCCTCTTTCAGGAAACGTGGTTGAGCACCGCCTTTGATAAAACTCCCATTTTTTTCGAAGTCCAGCTGCAGAACTTAGCCCTAGCGCGCGCCATTGAGCTGCATTACGCCAAAGAACTCCACATTCCAGAACCTTCGGAGCAACAGCTCAGAGGAAGAATTCGCCTCATGCCGCTGTTCTTTTCCGAAGAGACCAAGAAATTTGATATCACCACCTATGAAAAAGTCCTACAGGATCTCCTTAAAAATCCTCAAATAACGCCGGCGGTTATCCAGAAAGTGCTTTCCGACGACTGGAAAATCACCCTCGTAAGAGAGGCTCTCGGGCGCCAAGGCTATGCCTTTTCTTCGCAGGCACGAAGTACCCTCACCAAAGCCGAAACGCAGTACACTTTCGATATTCTCTCGCTTTCTATTCCCACTAAAGAAGAAATACCCTTTTCCGAAGAAGATATTCGCGCTTATGTAGATCAGCATTCCGAGCGCTATCTGGAACCAGAATCCTATCGCCTATCCCTGATCGAATTCAATCCTGAGCGCTACCATCGCTTCATTTCCGTAGCGACGAAGGAAGTGCTAAAAAAATTCTACCTCGAGCACAGAAAAGATTTTGAATCACTTCAAGAAGGTTCTGACGAACTTAAACAAGCGATCATCGGGGCCTATGAACATTCCCAATTGCTCGCCATCGCCACACAGAAAGCCAGTGATTTCGCCTATCAGGTGTATGAAAAGGAACTCGCTTCTGACAGCGATGCTTTCCGTGAGCTACTCACCAACTCCGAAGCGCAATGGGAAGATTTGCCGCTCTTTGTACCCGGTCGATCTTTTCGTGATGAACGTCTTTCGGCTGAAGATCTAGCCATCGTCACCACGCTCGATGAAGAACACGCCTTCTCCGATCCCATCGCCCTGAAAAATGGTCACATTGCCATACTCCTACTCAAGGAGACAATCCCACCACATCCTTCGGATTTTGAAACCATCCGCGACGTCGCCCTCTCTGACCTTCGCCAAGAACGGCATACCGAAATGTTTCGTACGAGATGCGAGGAAATTTCAAAAGTATTGCTACCACTGCAGAATGACCAGAATTCTTTCCAGGAGCGTGCCCAAGAACTCGGACTTTCCCGCAAAACATGCCCGCAGCTAAAGCCCAAAGATGCGCATGGCCAGCTGTCACAACCGGTGCTTCAGGCACTTTTGTCCCTCGCCGAGGGACAATGCTCCCAGGACATCTTTCAGGGGGATCACTGTGAGTGGATATGGCTCCATACCAAAACGGCCGATACCTCCGCCATCACGGAAGAAAATATTCAAAAAGCACTCGATCTTTTGGAACGACATTCCGCACAAAATCGCACAGAATCCTTTTTTATGGAAAACATCGAAAATTTCTCAAAAAAACATCATCGATAAAGGACGTTTTGGCCTATCCTTAAACACAGGACTGAGGATAGTATCGTGGGGAAAATTTTACCTCTTTAAGGAAAAAATCGTCCTTTTTACGGGCCGTCGCTTTTTTGGATTTCGCCAATGACGAACCTCTGCTTTACGGCAATGTCTTCGATCACACCCAAGAGAACATCCATGCCGTAGACAGTTCTTCCGACATCACGGGCGGATTTTTCTCGAGATTTTTCCTTTTTTACCTGTCCTATACTCTTCCACTGCGTCGAGATGAAGGAAAATTCTTTACATTCCATTTCTCTCTATACCGCCCAATTGACGGATACACAATGTCTGCAACTCGAGGGCCTCTGCCAGCAAAGGCATATGGAGAAGCGACAAGTCCCCTACGCCAGGGCTGCGTTTAAAGGCGATGGCATCACGATTACCCTCTACGAGAGCCGAAAACTCGTCATCCAAGGAAAAAAAACCGCTGAATTTCTGGAATTTACCCTCGAACCGGAGGTTCTGGGTACCCCTCAAATGGGTTACGAAGAAGTGGTACATCCGGAATGGTTCGAATTACATGCCGGTCTCGATGAAAGTGGAAAAGGTGACCTCTTCGGCTCTCCTGTATCGGCCTGCGTCATCGCCGATGGAGAGGCTGTACGGCAGTGGATCGCACTCGGCGTCCGGGATAGCAAGAATATCTCCAGCAACCAGGCAATTTTCCACCTAGAGGAAAAAATTCGTAAAACCCCTAACGTCACCTGTGAGGTTTTTAAACTTTCCCTAGCAACCTACAATCGACTCTATTCGCAATTCCACTCCAACCTCAATCATCTTCTCGCATGGATGCATGCACAATGCCTAAAAAATGCACTCACACTGCGTCCTGAAACACCTTGGGGATTACTCGATCAATTTTCCAAACAGCCGCTCGTCCAGCAGCAGCTCCATCATCAGCACTTTGAATTGAGAATGCGCCCACGGGCCGAAGAGGATCCCATCGTCGCCGCAGCTTCCATACTGGCCCGAGCGGAATTCATCCGCTCCATGAAAGAACTCTCCTCTTTGGCCGGCATGCCCCTCAAGTTTGGAGCCAGTCGAGACGTCAAGGCCCAAGCGCAGGAATTGATCCTTCGTCATGGACGAGAGAATTTCTCTTCCTTCGCCAAGATGCACTTCAAAACCGCCCAGGAGGCCCTTGCCACGGCATCCCTGGATAAGAGCGAAGTTGAAGGAGGAGAATATGCTGTGGTCCAGGGAGAGGCATGAAATCTGAAGAAATGCCATAGAAGGCGTCGTCAAATAAAAGATTGATAGGGAGAAAAAGAAGGAGAGAGAAGGAATAGAAAAAATGACACATAGGAGATTTGTTTCTGCATTCCACATCCGCTCTATCTTTCTTTGGGTTGCCTGATTTTGACGACATCCGCTAAATTTCTCCCACCTAGAAAAATGCCTACGCGTCGTCTATCCTATTGGAAATTTTTCTACCCAGCAGTATCCTTACCGGCGTCGACCATCGATCTGGCGGGTCCGCCGTCTTTGAGCCCTTCGGGCTCCCGCCCGCTGTGCGGGCCGCGATGAGGAAAAATGAAAGCTCCCGCTTTGCATTTTTCTTCATCGCAAAGACGGCGGACCAACACGCCGATAATTTCCCAATTGCCAATCCCATAAAAGCACATAGACTCGGCCCTATCTTCACAGTGAGTAAATTACCATGAATTACCATATACAGCATTTCATCCAGCAGGATCCACTCAAGCTCATCGAACATCGCTGCACGACGATTCTTAAAGATCAATTGCATCCTCCAGGTGCGGATTTTATCGACCGCGTTTGGATCCATTCTGACCGTTCCTGTAACGTTCTCAATAACCTAGCGCGCATCTACAATACCGGTCATTTGGCCCATACAGGATATGTCTCTATCCTCCCCATAGATCAGGGTATCGAACATTCCGCTGCCGCGAGCTTTGCACCCAATCCCGAGTACTTCGATCCGGAAAACATCGTGCGCCTCGCCCTCGAAGGCGGATGTAACGCCGTTGCCTCCACATTGGGAGTCCTGGGCATAATGAGCCGCAAATATGCCCATAAAATTCCATTCATCGTCAAATTGAACCACAATGAGCTCTTAACTTACCCCAATAAATTCGATCAAATTTACTTCGGACAGGTACAGCAAGCCTATGACATGGGAGCCGCTGCCATCGGCGCCACGATTTACTTCGGTTCGGAAGAATCCACACGCCAGATCCAAGAGACAAGCGAGGCTTTTCAAATAGCCCATGAGCTTGGACTTGCCACAATTCTGTGGTGCTATCTGCGAAATCCAGCCTTCAAAGCCGATAAGGATTACCACACCTCCGCTGATTTAACCGGTCAGGCGAATCATCTCGGTGCGACGATTCAAGCGGATATCCTGAAACAAAAACTACCGACGAATAATGGTGGATTCAAGGCACTGAAATTTGGAAAAACTCACGAAAAGGTCTATACCCAGCTCTCTTCTGAGCACCCCATTGACCTGACGCGTTATCAAATAGCCAATGGCTATATGGGACGCACAGGACTGATCAGCTCTGGAGGAGCTTCCGGTGAGAATGACTTCCATGACGCCATCGAAACAGCCATCATCAATAAGCGTGCCGGAGGAATGGGTCTCATCTGTGGCCGCAAAGCCTTCCAACGCCCCATGAAAGAAGGCATTGAGCTACTTCATACGATACAGGATGTTTATCTAGAAGCCAGCATCACAATCGCTTAAATTTAGAGATTTCCACTAGAGATATCAACAGGGGATCCTAAGCAATTCTTCCTGATCTGTAAGAGATAGATCGTTCTACTTTTAAAGATATTCTGTTCTTCTATTTTTTTGGAAATCCATTCCTCCTCCTCCTCCGAAATTGGGAGGCTTTCCGCAATGTTAAAGTACACAAGAGCAATTACGGCACACTTTATTGCGTCCGACAAACAGACAATTCTCTTCTGCCACTTATGGAGTGTGGCAAGCAGTTGCTCTGCATATATCCCGAAAATATGTAAGGAATCTTTTCTTTTCTTTAAAGTCTCATCAATAGCTTCACTCTTATCTTTTACTATCTTCAAAAATGCTGTTAACAGGATAGGTAACCAATGGTGCTCATTCAATGGAAGGCCTGTATGAGATGAGCTATCTTGCAAAAGCAAAAATTTATCGGCTAAAACATATTCCCGAGTCGTAATTTCTATATTTTCTATAACCCCCTGTATGTATTCTTGTCTCTTAATCTCCTGGAGAAAAAACTCATTGAAAATTTTTTCTAGCTTTTCAGCAAGCTCTAAAACGGTCAGATCTTTAAAATTCCACGGAATGATCCCATACTCTTCACCACTACACTGCATCCAATAAAGGACAATTTTTACGGCACGAAGCAGTAAGCTATTTGACTTAATGATCTGTCTAATCTCTTCAAGGACACATTCATACTCATCGTATCCCTTTAATGCCTGCATAATATGACTTTTAGTATAATCGATAACCTGTGAAAGCAGCTCCTGCTTCATAAATGTCCTTTTTTCTTCTTCTGGAATGCTACCCACCATTTTATCAAGATAGACATCCACACCATGAGCTGCTTCAGTGATGACATCGTCGGTTATTGAGTCGATTACTCTGTCATTCGGGAATCTTTCCAGTATAGCTATCCTGATCAACTCGTACATAAGAGGCTGATCTTTAAAAGGCCACGAAAACCACCACAAATTTCCATATCCAACAGGACACCATCTCAATGAGGAAACCCCCAGTAAAAATATTAACTTTATAGATCTTTCACAGAAAGCGCTACGTACTTTATCCATATTTATAACCCTCTCATTTTAGCCAAAAATACAGTGGCACTAACGTAAAGCGATGTAAAATGTCAAGTAGTGAAATTTGTAAAATATAGGTACGACATCCTTTCAAAACACAAACGACACATCGTAGTCAAATGATGTTCGCTATCCAATCTATCACTAACGCTTTAAAAAAAATGGCTTATAATCATCGAGCATGTACGGTTGCCATAGCGGAACAACTCAAACAATCCACGTAATAGAAGCCATTATCGCCCTAGCTTCTGCGGTCATAGGCCTATTACTACTCGTCCAAAATAGAAGTAATTCACATATCTCCAAAGCGAAAGCACGTCCCCATTTCAAAACCCTTTTCAGCGCTTTTCCGCAACGACTCTTTGCCTATTTTACATACCTCTGCCAAAAGACCCTAGCGGTCACACGACTCGCGATCTCCAAAACGCTCGCTTCCCTACGGCAATTGTTCAAGGACAAGAGCAATACCTTCTTCACAACGATGGATCACTCCAGGAAATCTTCTGAAGAGAAAGATCACTCAAAAGGCAACGAATAACACTTTTTATCCTCATGAAACCCTCAAAAATTTTTCGAAAATACCTCGATCGGGTGCAAATGGCCCAGATGCATTCCCGAAATATTTTACAGCAATGGTCACCTTCTTGTGAGACCCTACAGGCTTCTCTCGCCTGTGCCTGGGAGATCTTTTTCGATATCCTACAGCACCAGGAGGAAATTTCTCTCACCGATCTCAACACCATTTCAGGCGTTATTCAAAAACTCTCCTCATGCCATCATCAAATTTCCTCCATGGAATCTAAAAATCGCGGCGAGAATCTCACCAATGGTGATGAAATCTCAGGAATTCCATTGACGCAACTCTCTCAGGAAATCATCGAAACGATCGAACAACAACTTCAGCTGCTCTGAACCATTCCATGCTACGTTTTCACAAGTTTTTCCTTCCCTATCAAGAACGATGGATTCGTGATTCTTCACGGCTCAAAATTATGGAAAAATCGCGACAGATCGGGATGACATGGGCAGCTGCTTACCGATTGGTACGACAACATGCCCATCATCAGCAACGGCTCGATTCCTGGGTCGCATCGCGCGATGAAACCTCTGCCAAGCTCTTTCTCGAAGACTGCAAACTCTTTCGAAACATTTTACACGTGGCCGCGCATACTCTCGGCCAATCTATCCTGACCGATAGCGGACGGGACAGCACCTATGCCCTCCGATTCAGTAATCATACACAGATATACTCACTCTCCTCCAATCCTGATACCCAGGCCGGGAAGCGCGGCTCACGTGTACTCGACGAATTTGCGCTACATCCACAAGCAGACCAACTCTACAGCATCGCCTATCCCGGCATTACTTGGGGCGGGCAATTGGAAATCATTTCCACACACCGCGATGCCAACCATCTCTTCCATCGCCTCATCCAGGAAATCCTTCACAACGGAAATCCGAAAAATTTTTCTCATCACCGCGTCACGCTTGAAGATGCACTTCAGCAGGGAATTCTTCCGCGCATCAAGGCAAAATTACCTCGGGAAGATCCACGGCAAGACATGACGGAATCCGACTACTACGACTACGTCCGTCAGTCATGCATCGATGAAGACTCCTTTCAACAGGAATACATGTGTCGACCGCTTCAGGAAGGGAATTCCTTTCTTTCTCCTACACTCATCCAGAGCTGTGAATACGCGTTGGGCATCCATTGGGAACGGGATCTGAGTGCGATTACAAACACCAGTTATCTCGGCATTGACATCGGCAGAGAACACGACCTCACGGTCTTTTGGCTTCTCGAAAAAATGGACGATATGGCCTATACGCGAAGCGTCCTCTGCGCCCAGCGTATGCGCTTTTCCGATCAAGAGCTCCTCTTAAAATCCTTTTTCTCAATCCCATCCCTGCGACGCGTCTGCATCGACCAGAGCGGCATCGGCCGCCAGTTCACCGAACGCGCCATCGAGCACTTCGGTTCTTATCGCGTCGAAGGCATCACGTTCACGCCAGCGACGAAGGAGCGACTTGCCTATGAATTACGTATGGCTTTCGAACAACAACAGCTGAAAATTCCCGCCGAACGGGCCATTCGTGAAGACCTCCGTGCGGTCAAAAAGGAAACGACCTTTGCCGGCAATATCCGCTTCTCCGCCGAAAGGAACGAAAATGGTCATGCCGACCGCTTTTGGGCTCTGGCACTCGCATGGCACGCCTATCAAGAACCTGCGGCACATTCCACACACTTTACAACTATACCATGGCGCAGGCCCAATCATCCATGGCTTTAACCTCTTTTACCCTCATGAAATTCTCTTCGCAAATTTCCGATAAGCGCATTTCGCATTCCATGCGGATGCATTTCAATCCCATCCGGCAGCTGACACCCGAAACGCTTTCCCATATTCTCGATGGCTTCAATTCCGGCTATCTAAAACCGGCAGCTCTTGCCTGGGATGCGATCGAACGCCGCGACGACGTCATTCAGGGTATAGCTGCCAAGCGCAAAAAATCAATTGCGCGGTTGCCGTGGGAAATTCTGACCATTGACCATTCGCCAGAAGCCATGAAGCAAAAAGGTGCCCTGGAATATTTTTACAACAACCTCCGAGCGACCCACGCCTGCGACCGCAATCTATGTGGCGGATTTGCCCTTTTGGTCAAGCAGATGATGGATGCCATTGGAAAGAAGTATGCCATCCACGAGATCATCTATCAGGTGCCGACAAAAAACACTTCTGGAGATTTCCTACTTTCCGCCGAATTCCGCTTCGTTCCGCTATGGTTTTTCGAAAATCGCCATGGCCATATGCAATTTCTGGAACAGGAAGGCTCTCTTGAAGGCATAGCACTCGAGGAGGGTTCCTGGATGGTGACACATGGAGATGGTCTCATGGAAGCCTGCTCCATCGCCTACCTCTTCAAGCACCTCCCACTGCGCGACTGGCTGGTCTACTGCGAACGCAATGGCATGCCAGGAGTCAAAGGTGTCACCAATGCCTAGCCGGGAACGGAAGAATGGGAAAATGCTAAATCGGCCGTCGAGTCCTTTGGTGCCGAGTTCAATGCGTTGATGACGACGGGGACACAAATCGAAACGATCGACCTCACGAGTCGAGGGGAACTACCCTATCCTCCCCTCGTCGACCGCATGGATCGAGCGATGTCGGCATTATGGCGCGGCTCTGACCTTTCGACATTATCGCGCAGTTCCGGCACAGGTGCTTCCCTCCAGGGGGACGAATGCATCCTCCTGGAAGAGGATGACGCCTGCACCATCTCCGAAACACTCAATCAACAGGTCGATGCCCACGTATTGCACTACCTCTTTGGAGAAGAACCCATCAAGGCCTACATCAAGCTTATCCCCAAAACTCGCCGAAACCTACAGGAAGAACTCCGCATCTACCGCGAACTCTACGACATGGGCGTCACTTTCTCCGCCGAGAAAGTGAGAGAAAATTTCAGCATCCCTATCCCTAGTACCGACGAGACCATTTTAAAGAAACAAGAATCCGTAGCCTAAATACTTTCCATGGATACCGCCCTACAAGAAATTAATTGGCATGACTCATCTCATCCAGATGCACTGCCCGCAAAGCGATGGATGAAACTCATTGACTATGGGGAATATTTCCATCCACAGGGAGTACAGTGCATCCACCATGCCTTTGCTCAAGCTATGGTCGATCGTTTTCGTTCCTTTCGGGGTCGGCTTCAGCGTAAATTCGGTGGACTGCCGCTTTACATTGGCCATCCCGACGACCCACAATTCCACCAACAGCCCGGCCATCAAGATACACGAGCCTACGCGTGGATTCAAGACATGGACGCTCGTGATGACGGCTTATGGATCCTCGTTAAATGGTCTGATGCGGGCCTACAGCTTATCCGCAACGCCTTTTTTAAATTCTTCTCCCCTCGATGGGAAGTACAGCCCATTGACCATGGAAAATTTAAGCCCATCCGCCTCCTTTCCGTCGGATTGACCAACCGTCCCAACATCCCCGGTGATACGATCGCGAATCAGGAGGTAATGGAAGCTCCAAAGGTTTCAACATTTTCAGAAAACCTCGAACTTTTCCTATCTCACGGCATCGGCGAAGGCCACATCATGCCCAACGAATGCCCTGAATGGGAAGAACGCTATCGTTCCGATCCAGAACATGCCAAAGAAGAGATCCAAACGCACCGCCACGGGCTGCACCTTCATGCCCATAGTGCTTCGCTCCAAGGAGCCGATCCTCATTCCCATTCCAAGGAACAGCTACTCTCATGCGTCCATCGGCGCATGCAAGTCTTCGGCGAAAGCTACACCGATGCCTGGGCATCCGTACGCCAATCACATCCATATCTTTTTTAACCTCACCTCATAGAATCAACCATGACAACATTCTTCTCAAATTGTGCCAGCCGCACGCATAGTGCGCATATGACTTATCGCGCCAATGAAGATGCCATCGCGCGCCATTGCCTCGTTAAGCTGCTTTCGGATGGATTCTCAGTCGCCATAACCGGGACATCCGATAGACCCATTGGAATATCCACCGATGAAGCAGCCCCAGGTGAAATACTCGACATCGCACTCCTCTGCTCATCGGATACACTCTCGGCCAGAACGAGTGCTCCTATCCAAGCCGGAGATATTCTCGTCCCCTCCGACGAGGGCTGCGTTCAAAAACTACCTACAACGGAAGGGAGTTATTGGCAAATCGGCATCGCATTACACTCGGCCGCAAACGCATCTCTTGTCGAGCTAATGCCCTGCGTTCCCACGCTTTATACGGTAACCGAATAACCTCTTTAACCCTCTTATTTTCTCATCATGAATTCTTACGAAATACTTCCACGCGACGACGGACTTCAGGGCTACGGGATCGTCTGCATCGCCAACGAATCGCGCTTCTCCGCCAGCCATTACTCGGAACCACTCACCGCTTTTAGCGAAGGATGGAAAGACCCCGAACATTTGATGGAGCTGCTCGACTTCATCGCACCATCGATTCCCGTTGCCCGGCGCTTCGAGTTCAAAGTAGCCAACAACGAAGAGGCTTTTCTGTCGGAATCCGATGACATACGCGCCATCGGCTCTGCCTTCAAACGCATCGAATTCACGGGCACATCGGTCACGGCCAAAACATTCAACAAGGGCCTCACGATTCGTGTCGATCACGATGACGTCGCCGGAGACAGCTGGCGAGAGCGCTATGTCCAATTGCTCCTGCAACGACTCCATCGCAATGAGTTACGCCGAGCCATCTCCGCCCTCGATGATAGCGCCACATCCCTTGCCGAAACCTATGTATGGAGTCATACGACCGGAACACCCAATCCGGATGCGGACATTCGTGCAGAGCTCGAAGCCGCAGCGAACATCACGGGCGTTCGACCCAATCGCCTCATCATCGATGAGGGCGCATGGGACATCCGTTCGGATGCCTATGATCACCAGAATAATGCGGGAGCACAGCGCTCAGCTTCTCTGAAGCTCGCCGAATTGGCCCAGAAGCTCTTCATCGATGAGGCACGTATCCTACGGGCCCGTTACCAGAGCAATGCGGTCAAGGATGCCCTCCTGGGGAACAGTATCTATGCCTTCTATTCCCAGAACGAGATACTCAAGGATGAACCGGCAAACATCAAGCGCTTCGTCACACCGGTCGACGGGAATAATTCCTTCCGCGTCTATCTCGAGGAGCACAGTAAATTCAGCGACATCACCGTTGAGCACTACAGCAACATCATGATCACCTCTATCGCCGGTATTCGGAAACTCAATGTCTCCTCTGCCGCCTAATGCTCCTCATGACTAACCTCCTCTTTCTCATGAAATTCCAGTGCCGCGCGATGGCCCCTTTGCTACGCAAAGCTAGCACCCTCGCTCCGCGAGAGCGCTAGGGGTCGGCGGCCGGCGCAGCCGGCCGTCGACGGGCCATCGCGCGGAAAACCAACAGAGTATCACTGACCTATGACCTCCTGGATTACCATCTCAACCGAAACTGTCTACGATTACCTCGCGGCTCCGCAGGTAGAAGTTC
>JAIRRP010000047.1 GCA_031255915.1 Puniceicoccales bacterium
GTTCTCGCTCCGCGAGAACGCCATGGTCCCAAGCCCTGGCTTGGAAAAGCCAGGGCTTGGGACGGGCCATCGCGCGAAAAAAAGAATGAAGCACCGCCTCATCTTGACCAACGGACGGGGCCCAATACAAATTTCCTCCCTTTAACGGGATCATCCATCTCGTCCAGCATTCGCTGTGCCCTCACATCGGCTCGAATACCGTGATCTCTTCCCTTTGAGGTATTCTGAAGCTCTGCGTACACATGAATGATGAATGTGTCCCCTCGCGCCGTCAAAAAAGTCCCCAGCGATTGCAAGAGATCCGCCTGCGTCAGATACCCAGGCTCTCCAAAATGCCGGTCGCCGCTCACCGCCTCATCATCAAATGCGTCGCAATTTCGACCTGATATAATTCGCGCTTCGCCGGCATGTAAGGCCGTATCGATGGCACTCTGTAGCGCCCCTTTGATCCCCTGCTCTGACCTTTCGGCCCCCCTTTCGATCCGTTTGCGATTCACGAAATCAGCCAATCCCGTAAAAACGCCGCGATTTTTAATCTCCACCACAATCCTCTCCGACAAATGCCACAGCTGTTCCCTCGAGAGTCTCACCCTTCCAATATCTTTAACCGGGAAACGGCCGAAAGATATCCCCTTTTCCCATACATCATAGGAGCCGCAGAGTACCGAAAACCATGCGACAACCGATGTACTGTGAATATTAAAAGCACCTTGAATGTACAATTTAGCAGCTAAAAAATTCCATCTATCGGGAAGAGAACTCAAATCCTCACCGCTCTTCCAAGTTTGGAGACGCGGGTTGAGCAATTTTCCTTCTCTCCATGTCGACAAAAAATAAGTATCCCATAGTGCCTGATTGAGCAGATAGGAATAATCGTAGAGCATTTCCACTTTACGGTGCGAACTCCATAGAGAACCTGCCGGGTTTTTCCAAAAAACGGATTCCCTCGGGATCCGAGGTGGCTGCAGGGAATTGCCGATGGCGCAGGAAGGGTGATAACCGAACGGAGTCACATTGGCATGCTGCAAAAAACCTAAGTTTAAAATACCGACCTCCTTTCTCGGGACATCGAACAGAATCCCGGAAATCTTATTTTCCGGTGCGATAATCTTCAATCCCGTAAGGGTTTCATTCGGCCACCATCGAGCCTTCCAATGCCAATTGGATTGCGTAATATTACCCGTAAACGTCGGAAACATAGGATTATAGGCCATATATTCACCATCTTGGATCTGTGAACGTCCCATCCATAAGGCCCGAGGATTTCCCTCCGCCAACCACCGCACGCTGTCATTTCCATTAAAATCTGCCTCTCGATTGGATTTAAGATAGGCCGAGAACCCAAAAAGCGGCATGGGCGTCTCCTCTATGGCAGTTAGCTCATGATCTACGCTACGAGAAGTCGCATCTTCTATCGGTACTTTCGCAATGATTTGGGCGAGAGAGGCGTTTTCATCACATAAAAACAAGTAAAAATGCTTCCAGCCATTAGTCTTACTCTCGTCCTCCGTCGTGATGCCCAGGATCCGTTCCACCACGAGCCTGTAGGACGAAAAATTCACGACCTCTCCCGGTAGAGCGAATTCCCAATCATGAGTGAATGCGCCTTTTCCGTCGATAATCCACGGCCTGTCCGCATTCCGCTCCGCACATGAACTGGAAGACCCTAGACCCAATGTCACAGACTTTCCCGCTGCCAATTCCAAAGCCATGACGCCAGAAAAAACATCCCAGAAGGACTCATTCTCCAGGCCCAGTGCCATCGTCTTCTTCACGGTTGCCGTTTCATCACCTGGCAAAGAGAGAATGGCTCTTATCGCCGGAGGATCGAAGAGTACATTGGATATTCCATCCTTCCTCAAGCTTCTGTATCGAAAATGATACTCATGCGACGACAAATAGACATTATTGGGGTTATGGAGCGTGACTTGTGGAATGAAATCGAAGGCGAGGATCCCCGTTCCCATTTCTGAATTCCAAGCTGTCTTGCGAACTTGTATCAGTAGAGAAAAATTACTCATGATGGGCGTCAATGGGGAGAGATCGGGAATTTGCAGTTCCTCTCTCGGCAAATCGCCACGATTCCATGAGCTGTAATCCTTATAATCTATGGGAGCATAGCTCCTAGCGGCCAACTGCGGCGAAATCTTCTGAGGAGAAATAGAGTCACACATAAGAGCGAAACTCTTGAGTATTCCCCATACCGGAACCGGTTCAGGATCGTCATTCGAGACATGAAAGATTCCCTCCGATAATGGCGGATAGGAAGTATTTGCGGTATCTCCCTCCTGGAAGAAAGCGCTCAAATCCTTGCGCAATCCACCGCTCCGCGAATCTGTCAGCAAACCTTTGGAGCAACAGGTCAAATCATGTTCATAAAACATGAGACCTTTCACCGAAGTATTTTCAGCTCCCGTAATATGAAATTCCGTATGGTTGACCTCGATCTCTTTCAATGTCCCGCAGGCCGATAGTTGCGACGATTTCTGAGGAAATAGTGACAAACCATCCAGGAAATCGATACCGCACTGGGGTGGACATGAGCGGACAACTTCGAGATATAAATCTTCCCGATACGGCAATGTACAACACGCTTTTTGACTCTCATCCTCAATCCAATAGGCATAACGTCCGATGGCATTTCCGTCAGTATCGAGAATACTCACAAAAGGAGCACAGACGGTCTGTTTTGAAGCCGGATCGTCGACACCCCAGACAAATTTATCGGCCAACGCCACACGACAAAAATCCTCGGTTGCGATACCTTTGCAACTGCCATCCGTTTCGTGCTCATGAGAAACGAGCCAGGAGCAAAAGGAAGGGATATCCTGAACAACGCCATCTAATTCCGTACGCCAAACGCCTGTCCATAATTCCTGACCTGATGGAATTCTCTCACTTCCATTATCCAAAATATTAGCTCTCGCCGTAACCCTTTGATCTTGTGCTGCCACGGATTGTAAATGCTGGAACGCGTCCTGGAGAGCATATTCCGCGCACAGATGCAGTTGATTATAAGTACGACGCTTTCTCTGACGCTCACGGACAAGTTCCAGGTAGGAACTCATGAAAATAATCCCCAGCATCAGGCCACTAACGATACTCAAGACCAAGAGCATCGCAAATCCAGCCTGATATCTCTCTCTTTTTCTTCCCATTTTCAGGAGAGCGTAAGCTACGCGTAAAAAAATAAAGAATCAAAGAGGATTCTTCATCGGCCCAGAAACAGCTTGCTCTCCCGAGAGCATTTAGTTTGTTCCGCCATGTCGTGGCGCGGTAGCCAAGTGGTAAGGCAGAGGTCTGCAAAACCTTTATTCGCCGGTTCGATTCCGGCCCGCGCCTCCAGGATACTTTTCAAACTAAAGTCTGGTAAAACCTAGCCGGAAAATGCTCTTATGGAGAAAAACAGGGCAATGATTCACAAGAGATTCATTTTTGTAATTTCTGTTCCTATTTCATTACTCTTTCCTTGCGGCGCTGAACCCACTCAAAGAATCTCTTCGCTTCTTTAGAAGCTTCTAGAGGGTATCGTCAAAATCAGACAGCAAAAAGAGAGATAGAGCGGACGTGGAATGCAGAAATAAAGGAGTGAATATTTTTAAAGTATCGAGTGGAAATGGAACGCCATTCCTTCTTTCTCCTTCTTTTTTTTCTTTATCAATCTTTTATTTGACGACGATCTCTAATAATCCCATACATATGTAATTTTGCCGGCCATAAATTTTATCAATGGACAACAAAGCACCATCGTAACAGCGCGGGTTGCGTCCATCGGCCAATGTAAAAGTCGAATTTTTACCCAAGACAGGACATCATTACCTCCCACTCTTTTACAAGTCTCTCAAAACCATACGTCGCATTCGCGGGACTCGTCGAGGACAATCTTTGGACATCGTGGCCAATGTACTTTTTATATAGCTTGTAGGCTTTGTCGCCATTGGCAAAGATCTGCCGAATCGGAGAATGCTGCAAAACGATGGACATATCTGCCGGTAGGACGTTCGTCATATGGCTATCACTGGAACCCACAATATCGCAACTTCGAACCACATCCCACAGGGCAATTTTGTTTTTAAGTAGCATCTGCTTCTTGCTTTCAACACTAATAGGCATGAGGTCTGTTTTCGTGAGATAGGCCATAATTTTCCAAAACCGATTCTGCGGGTGCCCGTAATAGAAACCATATTCTCTAGATTTCACAGAAGGAAAAGAACCCAACAAAAGCACCTTCGAATGTCGGTCAAAAACAGGTTCAAAGGGATGTTCAAGCGGAGGCATTTATGTAGATACTGAATTACCTTATCATATTTTAAATCCTGAAATTTATAAAATCCCGAATTTATGGCATATCCGGACCGGAACCTTGTGCTTTATTACATTTTAAAGTAAGAGATCATCTTCCTAGAGAGTGCCGTCAAAATCAGGCAGTAAACAGAGAGATGGAGCGGATGTGGAATGCAGAAATAAGTCTCCTATGTGTCCTCTTTTCCACTCCATCTTTCTCCTCCTCCTTTTCCTTTTGTTAACCTTTTTTTGACGACACACTCTAGCTTTCGTGGGAATCGAAAAGCCAATCTATTTGTTCCGATGCCCGATGGGGGTGATGATCTGTTTTATTCCTCTTTTGAGAAAGCATGTGTTGCAGGAGTGTACCTTCGTTTTCCAGTTCATGGAGAATTTCTTGAGCTCGGGATAAGACGCTTGCCGGTAAACCTGCTAGGCGTGCGACCTGGATACCGTAGGAGCGATCCGCGGAACCGGGAACAACATTGCGCAGAAAAATGATCTCGTCATTCCATTCCTTGACCGTGACGTGATAATTCCGAAGTCGTGAAAGCGATTGTTCTAATTGAGTCAGT
Organism: Puniceicoccales bacterium; assembly: GCA_031255915.1. Classification (GTDB taxonomy): domain Bacteria; phylum Verrucomicrobiota; class Verrucomicrobiia; order Opitutales; family JAIRLG01; genus JAIRLG01. Next base: position 4,860 of record JAIRRP010000047.1, read on the forward strand.
TCATGGTAATGCGTCGCAAAAAGTGTTTTGGGCCCCGTTTCACCGGAGCCATGGAGATGCTCGGCCACAGACCATGCGATGCTCAGTCCGTCATAAGTGCTCGTTCCGCGACCGATTTCATCGAGGATCACGAGGCTTCGAGGCGAAGCGTAGTGCAAAATATTGGCCGTCTCAATCATTTCGACCATGAAGGTCGAATTTCCATGAATGAGGTCATCGCTGGCACCTACGCGGGAAAAGATGCGATCTAAAAGTCCTACATGGCATTGGCTGGCAGGAACCCAAGAGCCGAGATGGGCCATAAATGCGATGAGTGCGACTTGCCGGATATAGGTCGATTTCCCGGCCATATTAGGGCCAGTGATGAGCGCTATTTGCCGAGAAGAAGAGTAGAGTTGCGTATCATTGGGGATAAAAGTCGATGATTTCGATCGATCTTGTAAAAAAATCTGTTCTATGACCGGATGACGACCTTCGGTGATTTCTAGGCCATCGGAATCATCGACTTTGGGGCAGCAATAATCCATATCTCTTGCCAAAGTAGCCCATGAGCAGAAGAGGTCTATTTCTGCAATGACATGGGCAACGGTGTGTAAAGCCTTGGCGTAGAGTGATGTACTTTCTATCAAATGAGCAAAGTGCTGTTGCTCGAGCCGTATAATTTCCTCTTTTGCGTGAAATATCTCCCGTTCTTTGGCTCGCAGGTCTTCTGTGGTGTAGCGCTCTGCGTTAACCGTTGTTTGCCGACGGATATAATGGGATGGAACGGAAGCGAGATGAGCTTTTGTGATTTCGATGAAGTAACCGAAATTATTATTATATTTGATGCGTAGATGGCGAATGCCAGTCTTTTTTTGCTCCTCTGTTTCTAGCTCCTGTAACCATACCTGGTGATTATCTGTTATTTTTCGGAGGTGCTCCAGAGAAGTATCGTAACCTTCACGAATGAAGCCACCTTCCGAGATATTGTTGGGAAGTTCTTCCGCCAATGCCCTGGATAAGAGCGAATTAAGTTCATCAAAACCCGAAAAACTATCGGCAATGGTCCGAATACTTTCGGCTTCAAAAGCGTGTAATTGTCTCTTGATTTTTGGAAAAAATCCTAAGCTTCTTCGAACAGCTCCGAGTTCTCGGGGATTCGTGCTTCTGTGTTGAATCCGTGTGAGTGTTCGTGGGATATCGCATAATGCTTTAAGCGATTCCTGTAAAAGGGCTGATTGAGTCCCTTCTTTAAGGAAAGAAGAGACTAAATCTTGCCGTCGCTGGATCTCGTTCAAATGCAATGGAGGGGCCATGAGGTAGGTTTCCAATAGGCGAGCACCCATGCTTGTCTGGGTTCTATCCATCGCTTTCAGCAAGGAACCTTCGCGCTTTCTGGAATAGGTATAAAAAATCTCTAGATGGGATTGGGTCGTTTTATCTAGCACCAAAAAATCCTGAATTTTATATTCCTTGAGGGAATAGAGGTTATGGGGAGGTTGGCATAAATTTTCACTGATATAGCGGATGAGCGCAGCGGCGCTCCCTAAGGCGGGATGAGTTTCGGGAATGCCGAAACCAAGTAGGTTGGCAACCCCTAGTGTTTCTTTGAGGAGTGTATAACCGGTGGTAGTATCGAAGGCGTAGGGGGAAATCCCGGATCGAAGGATGGGACGTATAGCCTCGTTTAAAGACAGTAACTCTTTTTCCTGAAGGAACTGATCCCAATCTTCTTCTGCGCGCTCGCTGATGACAATTTCCGTTGCGTGGAGTGTTTGGAATACGGCTAAAAATGCCTGAAAATCCTGGGTCGTGAAGAGGGAGAAATTTCTAGTGGACATCTCGAGCCATGCGAGGTGAAAGCCATTCTTTTCGATGCAAAAAGCTACCAAAAATCGGTTATGGGAAGCTTCGAGATGTTGCTCTTCGATGGTGGTTCCTGGGGAAAAGATACGGGTTATTTTTCTCTCTACCAGCTTCCCGGATTGAGGGTTTTCAATTTGATCACAAATGGCGATTTTATAGCCTCCGTTGAGGACTTTTGCGATGTAGGTTTCCGCAGCGTGAAAGGGAATTCCCGCCATAGGAGTCATTTGGCGTTGGGTCAATACGATACCCAGTAATCGCGAACCGATCTCGGCATCTTCGCCGAACATTTCATAAAAGTCTCCAAGCCGGAAGAAGAGGAGTGTCCGCTCTGATAGTGAACGGCGAATTTTCCAATACTGCCGCATCATGGGCGTCAGTGGATCAAGGTCGGTGGGGTGCATTCTGAGATTTAAGTTTTCAATGTTGAGGGACTACAACACGAAAGCTACTATAGGAATGTGGATTTTAAAACTCAACATCGCTTTTGAGATGCATAGGGCTATTGTTTAGTAGGGTATTCTGGGGCCTTGAGGGTGTTCGTCCTGCCGCCTTTGGAGCCCTTCGGGCTCCTGCCCGCTGCGCGGGCCGCGGCAAGGAAAAATGAAAGCTCCCGCTTTACATTTTTCTTGGCCGCAAAGGCGGCAGGCCCGCCGGTCAAGGGGAAGCGGTGCTTATTAGTGGCCGATGGGTTGCCGGTGGGTTGCTTGCCTTCGAGCCCTTCGGGCTCTGGCCTGCTGTGCAGGCCGCGAATAAAAAATGGGAATTTTTTTTCGCGAAGGCAACCCACCGCATGACCCCAGGGCTGGAGACTTCGTAGAAGAAGGTACCGTCCTCTCTACGGATCATTTCGATGATTTTGTACAGATATTGAATCCATGTTGTATCGGCTATGGAGACTCGTTTTTTTCCAGACAGGCAATTTGCACCTGTTGGAATCCACTGGATTTAGCTATGGCACAGACCTGACATAGGATGCCCATGGAGATGTTTTTATCCGGCCGGATCAGTAAAATCGCCGGACGTTGGGTGTGGCGATCCAAAAAATTTTCCAACGTGTCTTTCAAATTTTCCAGCGAAAGAATATGTCCGTCGAAGAAAAAAAGACGATCGTTAGATAGGCTCAATACCCCCGTAGTGGGTACAGCCGTGAGAGGCTCTGCTATTTGAGGTAGATCGATGGTGATTCCTGGAGAAAAAATAAACCGCGAATTGAAAAAACAGAGGATGAAAATAATGGCCAGTGCGTTAATGAATACCCAAAAATCCAGAAGATGATCCGGCTGCGGCAGATGACTATGGTGGGTAAATTCGGATATTTTCATAAAAATACCTACTCATGGGGTGTGGTGGTTTTCGATAACTCTTGGCATTAATTGGTATTGGTTATCTTAAGGATGCGATTATTGGCCCATTCCATGGCGTGGATTTGGGCCTTGGAACGACCATGGAGAAAATGGTAAAACAAATTGGAAAAAACGGCGATGATCAGCCCAGCCGCTGTTAACAGGATACAGGAAATGATATGCTCGGCAAAAGCGCTGATGCCGGAATAAATACCGATACTTTTCAGTTGCCGGAAGATGTCTAGAAATCCTAAAGTGGTACCCAAGAGCCCTATAATGGGTGCGATCTTAGCTATGGCGCTTAGGGCACCTATCCGCCTCTCGTAAAGAGGAAGCTCTAGTAAGGCAGTTGCCTGAGTCTGTCGCTGACGTTCCTCGGGTGAAGTATGGATGTTGATCAGTGCTGTTTTGGCGATTTGGGCTACGGGATGGGGCGTTTCTTCACAAAGTGTTAACGCTTCAGCGAGGCGGTTTTTCTGTAGGATATTTTTTAATCCCTCGATGAAGGCCGTCGTCTGGATATGACATTGATGGAGGAAGATGAAACGCTCAAAAAAGAATAATAGGGAAAGAAGTCCCAGGAGAATCATGAAGAACATGAGCCCATGGCCGATCCATAGAAACTGAATAAGCGTCATGGAAGATATCCAAATTGGCTCCTCTGTGTTGTCGAAACTTTTCTATTGAT
>JAIRRP010000053.1 GCA_031255915.1 Puniceicoccales bacterium
GCGCTTTTTAGAGCGGCGACACTGAGCCCGTGACGCTTGGCGAGCGTAAAGAGGGTATCACCTGGTTTGATTTTATATTGCCTGGTGGCAGCCAACGACTCCATATCTTCGGCCAGAGTTCCCGGAAGAATGATCTTTTGACCTGGGAAAATAGGTGTGCTTTTTTTCAGATGATTTTCTTCGAGGAGTTTTTGCAAAGGGATATGGAACCGGCGTGCAATTCCACAAAGTGTATCTCCCTTCTGTATGATATAGTCTGTCTGTGGCTTAACTGGCTCTAGGACTGGCAATACCTTGGGTTCTGGCAATGGCTGAGATTCTTTTGGCTCGGGCTCTGGATAGTACCAGATGGGACGTATGGGTGCTGAACGGACGATGGGAGTGGGAAGAGAAGTAGGCAATGGTGCCTCATCACCGTCGGAAGAGGATAGGGTATCCTCTGGATGCAACCCTTTCGTTGGGATTTTAGTCGGAGAACGAAGGGTAGCACATCCACTTAGGAACAAAAGAACAAACGTCGTGAACGTGATTTTGGGAAAGCAAAAATTTGTAAGCATTTTCATTTGAAAAATGAGATGAAAGAAAGGGCTGTGAATAGAAAACTAGGTTAATTGCAAGAGGCTTTATGACAAACTTAAAATAAGTTTTTCGAAAGTTTCTCCGCGCTCCATGAAATTTTTGAACTGGTCAAAACTTGGGTAGCCGGGACTGAAGAGAATCGTGATGTCTTTTTTCTCCGGAATAGGATACGACATAACATCCCTAACGGCCCGCTCAAGTGTGTCAGAAAGTGTGGTCGCTGTGCCTTGCTTTTTCAGCAGAGGATATAATACTTCGGCTTCTTCTCCGATCAGAAATGCATGAGCGACGTGGGCTTGAATTTCTTTTAGAAAAAACTTTTTGGGTTCGCCTTTTTCCCGTCCGCCACCGATCCACAAGATGGGTGTTGTGAATTGATGAAATGCAGCTATGGTAGAGGAGAATGTGGTCGATTTCGCATCATTCCAAAAAGCTCTTCCATGGACGGAGGAGAGGCGTTGCAACCGATAAGGAAGCGGTTTAAAAGTGGGAGCTGCTTGTAGAAGTTTTTCAATAGGCCAGCCTTGGCATTTCCAAAAAGCCTGAATAAGTGCGATGTTTTCTCTTTGTGGCACGAGGTCGAAAAGTGTCGATTTCCATCGACGATCTTCCGGCGAAGGTCGACAAATTTGAGTGAAATAAGGCAGCTCATAGTGGAACTTTAGGGCATGACTTAAGACGCTTTGGCCGCAAAAAAATTGAGGATGCTTCAAAAAAGAGAGCAAGTGATATTTCGCCAAGAAATATTGCTGTAGGCCTTCATGCTCGTAGAGATGATTTGTGGCGAAGTTGGTCCAAATGAGCGCTTGCAGTGGTGTAGCTCTCATGAATTCCGCTTGCGCAGAGCTGATTTCACAGAAGATCCAATCGTTTTCCTCGGGATGGGAAGAAGCTAGGACCTGAGAAAGAGGTTGACCGATATTACCCGCAGTAAAGCTGCGAAAACCTAATGTCTGCAACGCATGAGCTAGAAAGGCGACGGTCGTCGTCTTGCCATTTGTTCCGGTAATACCTATCAATTTCGCCCGTGTGAAACGCGAAGAGAAATCAAATTCCTGCAGGCAGGAACATCCAGATTTCTGTGCTAATCGCACCCAAGGATGTTGCGACATGAAACTCGGACTGCAGAGGATTAATCGATGTCGTTCCGCTTGTTTTTCATCAAAAGGATATCCTCGAGTGGAATCTTGATCATAAATATCATAGGGAATTGCGTGGCGATCGAGAAACTGAATGATACCTTTGGCGGTTACACCGGCTCCGAAAATGCCGATAGGCTTGTAGCCAGAAAGATCGATGATTTGTTGTTTTTCGGTTTGCATGCCGGTCGAGAGATTTACCCTATATCCTTTTTAGAGAAAAATGCAAACTTCAAAGCGTAATTGGGTCGCAGAAGGGCAGAATTATCGAGCACCCTCTAAGATCAATTTATTTTTAGCGATCCATGAAAGAGATGCCTTGCGAAAGTTGCATAGATTGACGAGCTTTTTGCTGCCGTTGGACCTCTGCGATGAGCTCTTTATTTCACGGCAAGGAAATGTTGATCTGGATATCACTCGTGCACGAGCAATTCCTTTAGGGCGAGTATCCTTCACCATCGACGTCCGAGGCCATGAGGCATCGCTTATTTCAGATCAAATTTTAAGTAAAGTATTCCAACTCTGGTCGAGGAAGTATTCCCTGGCGGAAGATTATAAAATACGTTTGCTTAAAAACATTCCCCTAAAGGCAGGGCTTGGAGGCGGGAGTAGCGATGCAGCGGTTTTACTACGCTTTCTGCGCGATGTACAGCAGCCATCGCCTCATTATGATGATCTCATTTCCTTGGCTTTGGCCTGTGGCTCGGATGTACCTTTTTTTCTTCGGCCGGAGCCTTCTGTTGTCCGTGGTTTTGGAGAGGAGATCGAGCGTTTGGGGACTTTTTATCCGGGAAAAAATCAGAGCCAAACATGGCTATTATTCAAGCCAGCTTATGCTGTTGCGACGGCCGATGCCTATGGTTGCCTGAGGGAGCGAGCTTCTGAATTCTCTCTCCCAGAATCGGAATCCCAGAAGCGCTTGGACGAAAGCCTTCAGAGTTTTGCGGAAAAAAATCCAAAGGATTGGCGGTTCTATAATAGCTTTCAAAAACTTTTCGTGGAGAGATTTCCACCTATTTCTCCTTTGCTGCATGCGCTGAAAGCTATGCATTATTCCTATGGCATGAGTGGTTCCGGTAGCACATGGTTTGTCCCTCTCGAAATGGGGGATGATGGGGGTGATGTTGTTCGGCAAGTACGGGATCATTTGGGCCCTGGAGTATGGATCGCAAAGGCTTCGGGATGGTCTTCCATGTAGAGCTTTAGAAAGAGCAGGGCATCGAGGGCGACGCCGTGGTCAATATCTCCGTTACGAATGCGTTGCCAAATCTGTTGCACAGGGATCTTGCTGCATGCGATTTCTTCCATCGGGTCCAGCTCTTGTTCACCGACGAAATGACATTGGCGGATGAGTACCGTGAAGAGTCGATTGTTCATGATGGCGGGGTTGGGGTAAATTGTCGTGAGGATTTGTGCCTGAGAGCCTTCGTATCCCGTTTCCTCTCTCAGTTCTCGAATGGCGGCGGCTATGGGTTTTTCATTGAGTTCTAGAATTCCTCCAGGAATTTCCAGAGAAAGGCGTTTAGTCCCAAATCGGAATTGCTGTACCAGTAAGATTTCCTGTTGGGGTGTTAGGGCAAGAACTTGGACCCAGTCGGGACATTCCAGGACGAAGAAGTCGTCTTCGCGGCCGTCAATGGGTTGGACGCAATGCTCGGTGTAGACCTGAAAGATGCGGCAATTGGCGGAGAGTCGACGCTGTGTTGTAGTCCAGAGGGCTGGGATAGAGGGTTTCATAGGGCGATGTGATGTCTCCCGGATGTGAGGTGTCAATGACGGTATTGCGATTTGGGGATTTTTGGGCGCAAGTTGTAAATTTTTCGGGCATCCGTTCGCCGCCTTTGCGGTAAGGAAAAATGCAAAGCGGGAGCTTTCATTTTTACTTACCGCGGCTCGCGTAGCGAGCAAGAGCCCGAAGGGCTCAA
>JAIRRP010000064.1 GCA_031255915.1 Puniceicoccales bacterium
ATCAATACCTAGTACCTTTGCCATAAGATTCCTTTTTTTGAAATGTTATCGTTTAGTAATGTAGCAATTTTCATGCCAATAATTCCAAAACTCCTAAATTTTTTAAAAATTCTCGTTACAAATCGCATCATTTCTTCAATTACCTAAACATGCCATCGCAAAAGCTAATCATAGCCATAACGGCATGAAAGGACTAAATTGCAACCCATGAGTAAATGGAGGGATACTCCTATGGCTAGGGGTACTCGGCTCGCCGCCTTTGCGGTAGGGAAAAATGCAAAGCGGGAGCTTTCATTTTTTCTTACCGCGGCCCGCGTAGCGGGCCAGAGCCCTTTGGGCTCAAAGGCGGCGAGCCCGCCGGCCGAAAGCGAGACGGTGCTCGAAGGCGATAGCTCCCAAACAATCGAAAAAAGATATATCGCACACTCCATGAGTAGAGCTAGAGAAATCTACTTCTCCAAAGCGGCCTGGGCCGCTGCCAAGCGCGCGACAGGCACGCGATTTGGGGAACAACTGACATAATTTATGCCAATAGTATGGCAAAATCGAATCGTGTCTGGATCGCCACCGTGTTCACCACAAATACCAATTTTCAGATCGTCCTTTGTGGAACGCCCGCGATCAACGGCCATGCGCATGAGCTGACCAACACCTTCGATATCCAAAGTGGCAAAGGGGTTGCGATTTACGATCTCCTTCTCAATATAATGGGGCAAAAATGTCCCAGAATCATCACGACTCATGCCCAATGTAGTCTGTGTCAGGTCATTTGTCCCAAAGCTGAAGAATTGGGCCTCTTGGGCGATCGCATCGGCAACAAGTGCCGCCCGTGGCAACTCAATCATGGTGCCAACAGTATACGTAATGTCACATCCTAAGTCACGCATGACACACTGTGCCACGGCATGAACATGTGCCATCTGATGCTTGAGCTCACCCACAAACCCTATGAGTGGAACCATGATTTCCGGCGCGACAAAAATTCCCTCCGACGAGACCTGTGCCGCTGCTTCGAAGATGGCACTCGCCTGCATCTCGGTAATCTCGGGATAGGAAATGCCTAAACGACAACCTCGATGACCCAACATGGGGTTCTGCTCGCGCAATGCCGCCACCCGGCAACGGATTTTCTCCGCCGATATACCTATGCGTTCCGCTAAGGATTGTATTGTTTCCTCATCATGGGGTAAAAATTCATGTAAAGGTGGATCCAACAGACGAATCGTCACCGCACGCCCCTTCATTGCCCGGAAAATTCCCTCGAAATCCCCACGCTGAAGCGACTTTAATTTTGCCAACGCCGCCTGGCGCTCCTCCGATGTTTCCGCAAGGATCATTTCGCGCATGAAATCAATCCTCTGGCCTTCGAAAAACATATGCTCTGTACGGCAAAGCCCTACGCCTTCCGCCCCAAAAGTAAACGCTTCCGAGGCCTGTTGCGGCGTATCGGCGTTCGCACGAACACCCAATTGACGCTTTTCGTCCGCCCACTTCATAATGGTATCGAAGAGACGATAGGTATAGCTCTGTTCCGCCAGCATCTGGCCTGAAAGCACGCGATTCACTTCGGATGGGACTGTCGCGACACAGCCGATGAAGACCTCTCCCAGAGTCCCATCCAGAGAGATATCCTCCCCTTCGTGCAAGATGATTTCGCTACAACGAATCGTCTTCGCCTCATAGTCCATCTCAAGAGCACCGGCACCACAAACGCAAACTTTTCCCATCTGTCTCGCAACGAGAGCCGCGTGCGAACTTACCCCTCCGCGGCTCGTCAGAATACCCTCAGAAGCCAACATACCTCGAATATCTTCCGGAGATGTCTCCGTACGGCAGAGGATGACGCATTCGCCCTTGGCGTGCATTGCTTCTGCCCTTTGGGCGGAGAAACATATTTTCCCCGAAGCAGCTCCTGGACCGGCCGGCAAACCATGGGCAATTTTTTTCATCGATTTCTTACCCATCTCATCGAAGACAGGCACCAATAAACTCGAAATCGAATCGGCTGGAATGTGCTGTAAAGCCTTTTCCTTGGATATCTTTCCCTCATCCACCATTTCAACCGCAATCCGCACCGCCGCTAACCCTGTGCGCTTCCCATTACGCGTTTGAAGCATGTAGAGCTTCCCCTGCTCAATCGTAAATTCGAAATCCTGCATATCGTGAAAGTGATCCTCCAGCCGGCTGCATACATCCACAAGCAAGGCATAACTCGTCGGCATCTCTTCCCGCATAGCTGCGATAGGCCGAGGCGTACGGATTCCGGCAACGACATCTTCGCCCTGGGCATTGATGAGGTATTCCCCATAGAATTGCTTTTCACCGGTGGCAGGATTGCGCGTAAATGCCACACCTGTGGCGCATTGATCCCCTTGATTACCAAACACCATGGCCTGTACATTGACAGCCGTACCCCACTCCGATGGAATATTGTACTTGCGGCGATAGATGACCGCCCGTTCATTCTCCCAGGATTTAAAAACCGCCCCCACGGCACCTCGCAGTTGTTCATGGACATCCTGTGGAAATTCCTTCCCAGTCCGCTGACAAATCAATGCTTTATAACGACAGATCAATTCCTGAAGATGTTCTTTGGCCAGGTCCGTGTCCTCCTGAATACTCGCTTCCCGCTTCAGCTGATTCATGAGCTCATCAAATGGCTCATGATCCTGCTCACTTTGCGCCTGAACCCCCATGACGACATCACCATACATCTGGATAAAGCGGCGGTAACAATCAAAGGCAAAACGCCCATTTTGCGACCGACTCTCCAGACCATGGACCGTCTGATCGTTGAGACCAAGGTTGAGAATCGTATCCATCATACCGGGCATCGATTCGCGGGCCCCAGAGCGTACAGAAAAGAGAAGCGGATCCCTTGGGCTGCCGAAATGTTTCTTCTGCTGCACTTCGACGGTCTCGACACCGATCCGTATCTGCCCCCACACTTCATCCGATAAGCATTTTTCCTGTCCATACTCCGCACAGACCTCCGTCGTAATCGTAAATCCCGGAGGGACCGGCAGATGGATGCGTGCCATTTCCGCCAAGTTCGCCCCTTTACCGCCAAGCAGCGCTCGCATTGATGCATCCCCATCCGTTTTTTCACCAAATCCGTAAATATATTTCCTTTTCATCATAGAATTGTGTAATGGTAACTGCCAGAAACAGGAAAAATCACCTATTGCCAATCATCAGCTCAGTCTAAAAAGCTGTTATTTTCTGAGCAAGGAAAATCGCTGTCCCAGACAGCCAGGAGAGATTCACTCTGTGCTCCACCGCAAAAAAAACAGCACCGTCTCCACCTCACCGACGGGCTTGCCGCCTTTGAGCCCTTTGGGCTCTGGCCCGCTACGCGGGCCGCGGTAAGAAAAAATGAAAGCTCCCGCTTTGCATTTTTCCTCACCGCAAAGGCGGCAAGCCGAATCTACCGAATATCCAGAAAAATCCCAAACACCCTATGGGTCAGTTTTACTAAACTCCTAGAAAACAATATAAATTTCTATACTACTTAAATAACTCTCCAATTGCAGCATTAAAATCTACCCCATGAGCTATCAATGCCTTCATATCTGCGATATGACTCATCATATTTCTCATCATAAGATCTGCTAGCTTTCTATTAACATCCATCCGAAAAAGTATATCATTAGCTCTTCGAGGAGATCTCCAATAATTATAAATAAACTCCAGACATTCGTCAGTGACTATAAAACCAGGACTTGTCTCTACTTCATTTGCATCTGGGGGGTATATTGAGTCCGTACCATGTACTTCTTCAATAGCTACGCGCGTTTCACCGCCAGGAAGTATCACAAAAGAAACGAAGGCAAAACATCCCCTTTGGAAAATATTTTCACAATGCGTATTGTACCAAATGCTATTTTCTTCCGTATAAGGAAAATTTCTGAGGAAGAAGTCATTCGGCAGCGAACAGGATCGATAAGGAGCATCAACACCACATTGGTCCATTTTCTCTTTAAACTCTATATTGCCAGAACCTCCTCTCCCATAGGGTTCAGGCAATGATTTAAGTTTAACGGCAGCTACACCTTCCTGCAGACCATCGTAGTGCCAAACTCCATCACAGAAAAGAATATGTCCAAATCCTGAAAGATACTGACGAGAAGGTGTTTCGTGTAATACATAAACAATGGATAAATTTTTTGTAAAAGTGAGATTATTCCCATTTTCAGCCACAACTCCCAGCCGTCTTAGCCATTCCTTAACCTCTTCTCGAAGCGAGAGATATCCGCGAGCTTGCCTCCAATCCTGGTTAAGGTCAATAACGACCCTTCCCGTAGTGCCAACATGAATTGACGGCATCTTCAGCACTGTCATGGGATGAGCTTCGCTACCATAGCGATAGTGAACAGGGACAAGACTAGGATCATTATCATCGTCATACGAGGCTACATACACTCCATCGGCATTTTGTTGCCAAACGAGTGCATGACCTTCTGACACCAACAATGTAATGCCAAGGAATAAAAAGGATAAATATCTTCTCATAAGGGAATTCCCTAAAAAAAATTCACCAAATTTGCAAGTTTTTTCAGAGAAGTTTTCTTTAATTCCCCTAAATATTTCTTAAATCAGGGATGCAAGGATATTTGTGTCATCGGACTCTTCCACTGAAGGAGCTATTTCGTAATAGCGAATGATTTTCTTTGCCAATTTCTTAAAAAAGGGGAATGCAACACGGGAACCCCATGCAATACCACTTTCGACCTGGGCATCATCCACCACGACCGTGATAACCACCTGAGGATTTTCAATCGGGAAAAAACCGCTGAAGGAAGACACATGGTGCTCGCTCGAGTAACGGCCATCGATAATTTTCTGGGATGTGCCAGACTTACCCGCACACTTCACACCCAAGAGGCACATCTTGTCTTCATCATGTAACACATGCGCGACACTACTCACCGTCGACGGCGATAGAATACGACGCCTAATCTCCGGAAGATTACGGAGAAGTTCTTCACCCTTTGTCCCCTGCACAAAGGCCACGATTTGAGGACGTAATAAAAAGCCTCCACTAGCCAGGACACCCATCGCCTGATGGATCTGTAACGGCGTCACACTGATGGCATGCCCCATTGGTAGGCGCGTTATGGTCAAACGATCCCATCGAAAGGGAGGATGCAATACCCCTCCCTGCTCACCGTCAAATCCATAGCCTGGCTTTTCGCCGAAACCGAAGAGCTTAATACCCCTATACAACTTCCGTGCGCCGAGGCGTAACGCGATCTGCGCCACACCGCGATTACTGGAGCGAGACAGTATTTCCGCCACCGTTAAGCGCTCCATGAGGCGATGATCTTTGGGTAACAGATAATGCTTTCCATCGTACTCCACCTTCCCTTGGCTGCAGTCGAAAATCTGCTGAAGATCCACTGCTTTCCACTCTATTCCCAATGAAACCGGAACGATTTTAAACACGGATCCCGGTTCATAGGTATCCGTAACCGCGCGATTTCTCAGGTCATCCAATTCCGCCTGTGCATAGGCATTGAGATCAAACGATGGGCGGTTCCCCAGCGCCAATAGTTCCCCTGTCAGGGCATCGCTGACCAGAACACTCATCCATCGAGGGTGATAGCGCTGATCCCAACGATCCAATAGGTCTTCGACGGCATTCTGTAGGGACATGTCCAGTGTCAGGGTGACATTGGCCCCATTCTGCGCCGGGATATCTAATTCTCGAAATTGCACAAGTTCGCTGCGACGACCATCACATTCGGAGGTTAAGCACCCCTCATGCCCCTTGAGAAAAAAATCCATATGGCGCTCCACACCCGATACCGCCACATCTTCTCGATTCACAAAACCAATGACATGGCTAGCGATGTGACCCGATGGATAAATACGCTCCGAACGCCTTGAGCCATAGACGCCTTTTATGTGCAAATTCAACAATGCCTCATAGGCACGCTCCTCTGTCAACGTGCCCAATTTTTTCCAGCAGATCTTTGTCTTTTTTCCATCACGCAAAACATAATGCCTCGTCATGGCTTTCTTAAGCTCGTCGAGCGTAAGGCCTAGAAGTTCCGCTAACTGCGGCCAACGATCCTGATCCTTTTCGGGACATACGGCAAAGGGATCCACTCCGACATCGATCAACTGCTGCGTCATGGCCAATACGACCATCCGTCGATCCAAGATAAGCCCACGGCGAGCACCACGGGCACGGGAGGTCTTATGGGTATGTTCGATGAAGGACGTATAGTGATCCTTTTTAAGGACGGTATAGGTATAAAGCCTCCAAGCGATCAAGGTATAGAGCGCAAAAATGAAGCAAGCGATGAAGCAAGCCCGCGCACCAATGGTGAAATGCCGAGAATGTAACATGAAAGAAGTACATTCAGTGAATTCTAAGAAAAGAAATGCAACATAACTCTATCGCCTATCCTCTTTCGATCATCGAGATAGCTCATTAGAGGCCATCGAACCAAATAACCTCCCCAGCTACCCTCGATATCAACACCAAACACCCATCAAGAGTTAAAGCTCTCGATTCCCTTTCCGTTCTAGGCTTTAGAATTTTTCCATCCAATACAAGAATACGAAGAGCCAATCAACCAGTGTTCGCTGAAAACGCCTCCCTTTTTCAATTTCCCTGTTACGATCTCAGCCGTTCTTTCTCGCGATGAATACGTTCGCGTTCGAGCTCCAGACGTTCCCGCTGTAATTCTTGCTCGAGACGTCGAATCTCCGCCTTTTCACGCCGATGCATCTCCGCTTCATCATGGAGCTTCTGTTGGCGATAATAGGCCTCATCCGCCTGGCGTTGTTTGCTGGTGCTATCCTGATCTTCACCGACATGATGCCCAATAGCGGCTCCCGTAAGACCACCCAAAACACCTCCTAAAGCGGCACCACCTGCACCTCCGTCAATGGCATAACCAATGCCTGCCCCCGCCGCCGTCCCGAGAGCTCCTCCACCCAACAACCCCTCTGTCTTGTTGCAGCCGGACAACATGACCGCCATTACCCCTAGGCCTAAAGCACCTGAAATTCTCGCTAGATTCAAAATCTTCATATCTCTCCTGGAGAAAATTCACTTTTGACAGCTTTTCAAGCCCGAAAAAATCCATGCTCACCGTGTCCATTTTTCCATCCTACGGGCAAAATCAGCGGTTTGCTGCCTTTGGAGCTCTCTAAGCTCCTGCCCGCTACGCGGGCCGCGATGAAAAAAAATGCAAAGCGGGAGCTTTCATTTTTCTTTATCGCAAAGGCAGCAAAGAACCGAATGCCCTCAAGGTTGAAAGCATCATCTCTCCATATCCTAAAAATTATCCGGTAAAAAGTCCTTGCCAGGAGGGATCAAAATACAAGCAATACAACCAGAACTTTTATCATGTGTGGTATTATTGGATATACCGGATTTCGCCCAGCAGCGCCCCTCATTCTAGATGGTTTACAGCGCTTGGAATATAGGGGCTACGATTCCGCCGGCATAGGCCTTTTGGACCCTTCCCGAGAGTTTGAGCTTCACCGAAGCGTTGGTCGCGTTACTTCCCTCCGAGAATCATTCGACCTCGAAAAAAGTACCAGCCACACCGGCATCGGCCATACGCGTTGGGCAACCCATGGAAAAGTTTCCACCGAAAATGCACATCCTCACAAGAGCCACTACGGCCATTTTCTTCTCGTTCACAACGGTGTGGTGGAAAATTTTAAAAAAATTAAAAACTTCCTGCTCGAACACGGCTATTCTTTCTACTCTGAAACCGACACGGAAGTCCTCGTCAATCTCATAGAATTCCACTACAGACAGGGGCAGGTTGCGGAACTTGCCAACTTCTTACAAGCTACCCAAAAGGCATTACAAGACATTCAAGGTACCTACGGTATCGCAGTGCTATGCCGTGATTTTCCCGATCGACTTTTGGCCGCTAAAAATAGCTCTCCATTGCTCATTGGCATCGGAGAACAGGAATATATCGTCGCCAGCGACGCAGCGGCGATTGTCCCCTATACCTCACGGGTAGTTTATCTCCAGGATCGCGAAATTGCCTTCATATCCCATGACGAACTGGATATTTATACACTTCAGACAAAAAAAACTTCGATAACAACGCACCTCATCGATTGGTCCCCTGAAGAAGCGCAACGAGGACGATATGAACATTATATGCTCAAGGAGATCCACGAACAGCCCCAGGTCATTGCCAACACCATGCGAGGGCATATTTCGGATGACCTCAGTACGACACATTTCGGAGGAATTGCCGCGCTGTTGACCCAATTTCATCGGCTCGACCGTATCGTATTCTGCGCCTGCGGAAGCGCCTGGCATGCCTGTTTAGAAGCGGAATACCTCATCGAACATTACGCCAGAATTCCCGTCGAAGTGGAATATGCCTCTGAATTTCGCTACCGCAATGCACCACTCAGTAAAAACACGCTCATCGCCGTCGTCAGTCAATCCGGGGAAACACTCGACACGCTAGAAGCTCTTCTGGAAGCCAGGAGAAAAGGATATTCCGTAATAGGCATCACCAATGTCGTCGGATCTTCGATAGCACGGGAAACGGATGCCGGTGTCTATCAACACGCCGGGCCAGAAATTGGTGTCGCATCGACAAAAGCATTTACTTCCCAGCTTTGCATTACGGCCATGCTAGCGATCTATTTGGGCCGCCTTCGCCAGATGGATTATACCGATGGAACGGCCTTCATTCAAGCTCTTCAAGAACTTCCGAAAAAAATTGAAGAAACATTACTCCTGGAAGCACAGATATCCGAAATAGCACAGCGCTACCATCATTACGAACAGTTCCTATTTCTCGGTCGGCAAACCATGTACCCGATTGCGCTGGAAGCTGCCCTGAAGTTGAAAGAAATCGCCTATATTCAAGCCCAAGGCTATCCCATAGCCGAAATGAAACACGGCCCCATTGCGCTTGTTTCCGAACATTGCCCCAGTTTCGTCCTTGAGACACAGGCGGCCATTTTCCCAAAAACACTTTCAAATATTCAAGAAATTCGTGCCCGTCACGGGAAAGTCATCCTCGTGACGACCTCGGACATCCCCTCTGAGGATATGGAAGTTGAAGAGCGCATCACTATTCCCCGAACGCACCACGCGCTACAACCCATCCTCGCGACAATTCCGGTACAATTTTTTGCCTACCATATGGCCTTACTTCGCCATTGTGATGTCGATAAACCCCGCAATTTGGCAAAATCCGTCACGGTGGAGTGAAGTACCTCACTCAAGGCTTGCGACATTACCCCATTCACGCTAAAATTTTCCAAGGAGGTTTGACTATGTGCACTAAAATTGAGAATATTTTTGCAAGGGAGATTCTAGATTCTCGTGGGTATCCCACGGTGGAAGTAGATGTCCGCCTAGGCGATAACAGTTTCGGAAGAGCCGCTGTTCCATCGGGAGCAAGCACGGGAGAACGCGAAGCCATTGAACTCCGGGATTCCACCACGGATGGGAAAGCGCTCCCAAAAGATGTCGATAAGAACAGGCGTTTTGGTGGGAAAGGTGTTCTGACGGCTGTCCATAATGTCAATATGATCATCGCACCGGCATTGGTGGGATTCGACGCCTGCGACCAGGGAGGTGTTGACCATTGCATGCTCGCTCTGGATGGAACACCCACCAAATCCAGATTAGGGGCCAACGCCATCCTCGGAGTTTCTTTAGCTGTGGCCAAAGCCGCCGCCAATGCCATTCAGGTTCCGCTTTACCGCTACATCGGCGGGGTCAATGCGAAAATTCTCCCCATTCCCATGATGAACGTCCTGAACGGCGGTGCCCATTCCGATGCCCCCATCGACATCCAGGAATTCATGATCATGCCCCACCATGCCACGAGTTTCCGCGAAGCCGTTCGCATAGGCGCCGAGACATTCCATGCCCTCAAGGCCGTTTTGAAAGATAAGAAATTATCCACTGCGGTGGGCGACGAAGGCGGATTTGCGCCCAACTTACCCTCAAACGAAGCGGCTTTGGACGCCATTGTCGAGGCCATTGAACGGGCCGGTTATCGACCGGGAAAAGACATCCGCATCGCACTCGATCCAGCCGCTTCAGAGTTTTTCGACACCGGAGAAGGTCGTTACATCTTCAAAAAATCAGACCATTCCCGATACGATGCCGCTGGCATGATCAACTTTTATCAAAAGCTCGTGGCCCAATACCCCATCTGTTCCATCGAGGATGGCCTCGGTGAGAATGACTGGGAGGGATGGAAAGCCCTCACGGAAAAATTATCGCAGATCCAAATCGTCGGTGACGACCTCTTCGTCACCAATCCCAAAGAATTGAAAAAAGGCATTGATCGCGGTATCGCCAATGCCATCCTCATAAAGGTCAATCAGATCGGCTCACTTACGGAAACGCTCGACTGCGTCGAATTGGCCAAAAAAGCGGGGTACAAATCTGTAATTTCTCACCGTTCAGGAGAAACCGAAGATACGACGATCGCCGACATCGCCGTTGGGACCAACGCCGGACAGATCAAGACGGGTTCCATGAGCCGTACGGACCGAATTTGCAAATACAACCAACTCCTGCGCATCGAAGAGGAATTGGGGGCCAATGCCATCTATGCCGGTTGTCTGTAGCCATCTCAATTGCTCAATGCTGTCAGAATAATCTCTGATGTTCGTCTCTTGGGTCTAAAATTACCCATTTTAGAATTTAAGATTGGCAATATGTCGGTGCTTCGTTTGCCGCCTTCGGCGG
>JAIRRP010000055.1 GCA_031255915.1 Puniceicoccales bacterium
ATTTCGGCATCACGGGGCCACATTATACATTAGGCGCCGCCTGTGCCGCCGGGAACGTCGGACTTATTCAGGCACTTCAAATGCTTCGTTTAGGCGAAGTCGACCTCGCCATCGCCGGAGGTATCAGCGAAAGCATTCGCTCCTTCGGAATTTTTGCCGGCTTCAAAAGCCAAGGAGCTCTTGGTCACCGCGAAGACTTCAACACCATCAGTCGCCCCTTTGACCGCGACCGCAACGGCATCGTCGTCAGCGAAGGCGGTTGCCTCTATATCCTCGAAAGGCTCTCTGATGCCGAGAAACGAGGAGCCAATATCTACGGCGAAATCGCCGGCTATGCGATCAACTCCGATGCCAGCGATGCCGTTTTACCCAATCCTAAACGCCAGGCAGAGTGCATGCGCTCTGCGCTCCAAAGGGCTCATATGAAGGCGGAGGATATTCATATTGTCAGCACCCATGCCACCTCAACACCGCTGGGAGATACTCAGGAATGTATCGCATTGCGAGAAATCTTCTCGAACTGCCCACACACGTATTTCAATAACACGAAAAGTTTTATCGGACATGCCATGGGGGCCGCCGGAGCTCTTGAATTGGCCGGTAATTTGCCCTCTTTCGACGATCATATCGTCCATGCGACGATCAACATCGATCATTTGGATCCTCGATGTGAGCTCCCCAATCTCGTATGCAACGAGGTTCGATCCCTCCGCCAAGTTAAGACCATTCTCAATACCTCCTTTGGTATGCTGGGAATTAATTCCGTCGTGATTGTCCGGAAAATATGAGCCGTTTCGGCGCGATGGCCACTTTCGAAGAAAGATGACGTTTCGGAGGAACGTCATGGTTGGCAGCCTGAGAATCAGGCTGTCAACCGGCCATCGCGCGACCGAAGGCAATGAGAGCCCAGAAGAATTCCTCATCTTTGGCATTGCTTCCACAAGAGCGGTCATGTAAATGGCACATCATAACACTGTCATGAACATTGAAGAAATCAAACGGCTGGCCAAGATCATGACTGAAGTCGGCGTTACGGAGATCGAAATCGAAGAAAAAGGGTACAGGATACGCCTAGCGAAACAATCCCCTATTCCCTCGATTACGGCGTTAGCACCATCGTCATTCACCGCCATTACGACCCCTACGGAAATCCCAAGCCTGGCCTCCGCACCCACCAGCAGTCCTGTGCCAGAAATCCCAACCATGTCCCTCGCCAAGGATTCCGAGCCGCATCAAAATTGCCAGACGATCAGCTCACCCATGATCGGAACCTTCTATCGCTCCGCATCTCCCGAAAGCGGCCCATTGGTCAACATCGGCGATACAGTCAAGGTCAATACACCTGTCTGCATCTTGGAAGCCATGAAAATCATGAACGAGATCCTGTCCGACGTGGAGGGGACCATCATCGATATTCCCATAAAAAATGGAGAGCCTGTAGAATTCGGCCAAGTGCTCTTCTACGTTCAACCAACGACCGTAACGTCATGATGAAGAAACTACTCATAGCCAACCGAGGAGAGATTGCGCTCCGCATCATTCGGGCATGTAAAGAGATGGGCATTGAGACTCTGGCGGTTTATTCCCAGGCCGATCGCTCTTCACTACATGTTTCTATGGCGGACGAAGCGATCTGTATCGGCCCTGCGCCGGCTTCGGAAAGCTATTTACGTATGGACCGCATCATGAGCGCTGCCGAGTTGGCCAATGTGGACGCCATCCATCCCGGCTATGGATTTCTTTCGGAAAATGCCAATTTC
Organism: Puniceicoccales bacterium; assembly: GCA_031255915.1. Classification (GTDB taxonomy): domain Bacteria; phylum Verrucomicrobiota; class Verrucomicrobiia; order Opitutales; family JAIRLG01; genus JAIRLG01. The sequence goes on from JAIRRP010000055.1 coordinate 1,761, forward strand.
GTCCAACTCTGTGAAGATTGTCATATCCGATTTGTGGGGCCTTCGTCGGCGACCATTCGCCAGATGGGCGACAAGGCATGCGCTAAAGAAATCGCAAAAAAAGCGGGAATCCCGACAATTCCCGGCAGTCCAGGAATTCTTTCCGATGAAACGGAAGCCCTGGCCATGGCGGAAACAATAAGCTACCCCATCCTTCTCAAGGCCGTAGCGGGAGGCGGTGGGAAAGGCATGCGCCTCGTTGCCCATAAAGAAGAATTAGCTAAGGAATTTCTCATCGCCCGCAGCGAGGCCGAAAAGAACTTCGGCCACGGCGCCATCTATATGGAAAAATACATCGAGGAACCTCGACATGTCGAGATCCAGATATTGGCCGATGGCCATGGACATTATATCCATCTCGGCGAACGCGATTGTTCCATTCAGCGCCGTTACCAAAAACTGATCGAGGAATCTCCTTCTCCTTTTCTCGACGATACCCTGCGACAGAGCATGGGCGAGGCCGCCGTCCACATCGCCCAAGCTTGCCATTATGAAAACGCCGGGACCATTGAATTTCTCGTCGATAAGCATGGGAAATTCTACTTCATGGAGATGAATACGCGTATCCAAGTGGAGCACGGTGTTACGGAAGAAGCTACGGGCATCGATCTGCTCAAGTTACAGCTCTTGGTGGCGATGGGTGAGCATTTACCCATCCGACAAAGCGATATCCATTTCACCGGCCACGCATTGGAGTGCCGCATTAATGCCGAAAATCCTGATAAAAATTTTGCCCCCAGCCCTGGAACGATTTCCTTCTACCATGCGCCGGGGGGCAGAGGCGTTCGCGTCGATTCCCATATCTATAATACCTACACTATTCCACCCTACTACGACAGTATGGTCGCTAAAATCATTACCCAGGGAGCTACTCGCCTCGAGGCAATTCGATGCATGGAACGCGCTCTGGCCGAAGTCCGAATCGAAGGGAAAGGGATCTTTACGACAACGCCTTTTTTGCAAAAGGTCATGCGGGATGAAGCCTTTCAAAAAGGCGACATCACGACTCATTTTTTGGAAGATTTTCTAAAGCGTAGCAGTGGCAGTTAAATGCGTATGGAAACCACGACCAATGGCCGAAAGACACCATTACAGATCATGCTGGTGGGGCGCCCCAATGTGGGGAAAAGTCGTCTTTTCAATCGCCTCTGCGGTCGACGCGTCTCCATCGTCCATGATCAGGCCGGCGTGACGCGGGATATCATTCCAGAGGAAATCCTTCCCGGAGTTATTCTCATGGATACGGGCGGTATCGGATACCCCTCCATGAGCGACGATCCGTTGGCCAATGCCGTAGAAGAAAAAGTAAATTTCGCCATTGCGGCCGCCGATCTCATTTTTTTTGTCGTCGACGCCTCTATGGGCTGTCTCCCATTGGATTTCGAAATCGCCCAAAGGCTCCGTCGATCGGGAAAGCCAATCCGCCTACTAGCTAACAAAGTCGATCTCGAATGCCATCAAACGCACCTCGCCACCTTCCATGCCCTCGGCCTTGGATCGACACTGGCGGTCTCCGCCGAACATGGTCGTGGCGAAGAAGATATCCGCCAAGAGATTTATGAATTTTCCCAAAAGCATCTCCTTCTTCGCCCCCAGGTCGATGAAGAGGAGAGGCCCATTGGAATTTGCTTCTCCGGCCGACCTAACGTGGGCAAATCATCGCTTATCAACGCCCTTCTTCACGAAAAAAGGACCACCGTTTCTCCACTCCCCGGAACGACAAGAGACAGCATCTCTTTCCACCTAAAATTTCACAGCTCCTGGGATGAGAAATGGCACTTCCAGCTCATCGATACGGCCGGCATCAAAGCGAAAAAAAAGATCAACTCCCCGCTAGAATATTTTTCGCAAATTCGGACCGAAAAAGCCATCGAACAGGCCCACATCGTCTTCCTCGTCATCGATGCGCTCAGCGGTATTTCCAAAACGGATCAACAGCTTTCCAGGCACATCCTCGATGCCGGCAAGGGACTTGTCGTCGTCGTCAATAAATGGGATCTGGCCGAACAATCATTCCGTGAAGGCAAACTCGAGGATTACAAAACACTCGAGGACTTTCGATTGACTTTTCAAAAGGCCATACGAAGGGAACTACCCTCGGTACACGACGCATCCATCGTCTTTACATCCGCCCACGAGCGAGGTTCCCCGGAAGAACTTTTGGCCGAAGCTCATGACCTCTTTCGGCGAATGAATCAATCACTTTCCACGGGCAAACTCAACAGGGCACTTCAACGAATCATGGAAGCGCAACCTCCGGCCGCCATCGTTGGCCGACGGCTCAAAATTTACTATGCTGTCCAAACCGGGAACTTTCCATTCACGCTGAAAATGTTCTGCAACCAAAAGGAGCACCTGTCGGACTCCTACAAACGCTACCTCGAAAACAGCCTTCGAAAGCACTTCCCGCTCAAGGGCTGTTCATTGCGCTTCGAATGGGTAGGGAAAGAGAAGCGTTACCGCCCTACTTTTCCCCAAGAATGAGCTGTCCTTTTAGAGTTGGAATCGGCTACGACATTCACCCTTTCGCCGAAGGAAGACCGCTTATCTTGGGCGGAGTTACCATTCCTTTTCCCATGGGATTATCGGGACATTCCGATGCCGACGTCCTGTGCCATGCCACCATTGATGCACTGCTCGGAGCCATGGCATGGCCCAATATTGGCCAACGTTATCCCGATTCGGATCCTCACTACACCGATATTTCCTCCACCCTTCTCCTGAAAGATACACTCGAAAATCTTCGAGGACATCTTTGGGAGATTGCCAATATCGATACCATTCTCATCGCGCAACAGCCGAAAATTTCCCCCTTCATCGGCGCTATCCGCGACCAACTTGCAAAAATATTGCGAATTCCCGCCGGAAATATCGGCATCAAGGCGACGACACACGAACATTTGGACGCCATCGGTGAAGGTAGAGCCATTGCCTGCCACGCTTCGTGCTTACTTTACCGAAGAGATACTTAATCTCACCGCCACAACATCCATCGGGACAAAACTTAAAAATGTCCTTCCGACAGAGCTCCTGAGGTTATCCTCTGAACATTCCCAAAGGAGAAATGTATCCGAAATTTAGAGAGTGTCATCAAATAAGAGGTTGGCAAAGGGAAAAGAAAGGAAAAAAGATGGAATGGAAAAGAGGACGCGTAGGAGACTTGTTTCTGCATTTCACATCTGCTCTATCTCTCTTTTTGCCGCCTGATCTTGCCGACTCCCTCTAGTGGAATAATCCTTCCTCAAGCTTGGGAGTATTCCGTTCACCGCCTTTGCGGTAAGGAAAAAATGTAAAGCGGGAGCTTTCATTTTTTCTCACCGCGGCCCGCGTAGCGGGCATGAGCCCTTTAGGGCTCAAAGGCGGCAAACCTACCGACTCATGAAATCTGGTGGGCGACATAGGACTCGAACCTACGACCTACGGAATGTAAATCCGTTGCTCTAACCAACTGAGCTAGCCGCCCATACCCGTTCTTCCCGAGAACTTCTCTATGAAAGCATAACGGCCAAGGGAATAAAATTTTCCACACAAGCAAGGACGAAAAGACCGCCAGGGTACTTTTTAGATACAGGAAAATAACAGAAAATCCTTGCGGCTCAAAAAGCAATACAACAATATTCAAAGGCAAAAAATCAGTCTGAAGCCAACAGAATTCGAACTGAAATCAATAACCTCCAGACAGAACTCAGAGCAATGAAAGTATCGAATTGAGCATCATCGCTTTCGACACCACCTTGGAAGCACACAGCGCGCCCTGAATGCTGCCTAAGGACATAGCTCCTGCCCTAAAAGGGGCATAACTCCAATGCTTTAAAATTTAGTGTTATTCTGATCGACGTCTCTACTCGATGAGTGGAGGTTCCTGCTTCTATTCGCTGTTTATCGCCTCCATCCGCTGCCTTTCCAGCAGAGCAATGAAATTCTTTCATTGCTCTGCTGTGCCCGCGCAGCGGGCGAGCCTGAAAGGCTCGAAAGGCAGCATAAGAACGGACGTATAAATGCTACCTCAACACCGTCTCCAGGCCAACGGGCGGGTCTGCCGCCTTTAAGCCCTTCGGGCTCTGGCCCGCTACGCGGGCTGCGGTAAGGAAAAATGAAAGCTCCCGCTTTACATTTTTCCTTTACCGCAAAGGCGGCAGACCGAACCGCCACAAAGCTCCCGGATATCAACATTGAATCGCCCGCATGTTCCTTGGCCGAATTAAGGCACTAATCCCAACCGAACTGCCCATAGCTTGGGTGTAGCCTATCGTGCCTGAATCCAGCTCACTGGAACTGGTTCACGGAAATATGGTTTGATATCCATAAAAGCTCGTGAAGGTACTGCCGCTTACCGCCTTGACGGCTGAGAAAAATGCAAAGCTGAGAAGCTTTGCATTTTTCTCAGTCCGTTTGCCAGCTACGCTGGC
>JAIRRP010000011.1 GCA_031255915.1 Puniceicoccales bacterium
CCACTTTAAAGAAATGACGCTTGCCGATCTGAATGACAAGAGATTCTCCTTTTTTTGGACGACATAAGCGCCCATCAGGACACCGCGCATTCATCACACGTATTGCATTTTGCTCGTAAAGTCGCCGCAGTTCCTTTTTGCTCGGAAAAAGTCCTGTCGTATGGATGAGCGTAACGATTTCCGTCACATCGTCATGGGCGAGCTGCCCCCAACTAAAAACAGGCATGTCATCCGGAAATTTCTTGTTTGAAAAGACTGCTTCGAAATCGCTCCTCTCCTTCGTTGCCTGTGATTCGCCGAAAAATTTAGCCACCAAACGCGAAGCCAATTGCTTCTTTGCCTCCATGGGATGCACTGCCTTGAGCCCGGAAAGTTCTGTTTCCCCCATATCTAAAAGAGAGCGATAATAAGCCCACATGGTTTCGTCGGAAATGGACATGATTTTCCCAAACATATCGCGAGGAGTATCATTAAAAGCGATATAATTGTCATAGCTCTTGGACATCTTCCGCACACCATCTAGGCCGACTAACAATGGCATACTGATGACCACCTGCTCCCTCATACCGATTTCCTTTTGAAGCGTCCGACCAACCAGCATATTGAACAATTGATCGCTACCGCCGATTTCGACATCAGAATCCAACATGACAGAATCATAGCCTTGGATCAATGGATAGAGAAATTCGACAATCGAAATTGGGATGCCGGATTGATGACGCTTTTGAAAATCATCGCGTTCGAGCATGCGCGCCACTGTCATTTTTCTCGCCAAAAGCAATGCTTCGTCGAAGGACATCTTTGAAAACCACTCACTATTACGCCGAACAGTAGTCTTTGTATGATCCAAGATACGAAATGCCTGTTGAAGATATGTCTCTGCATTATGCTCCACTTCTTCAGCACTCAATACGGGCCGTGTCGCCGAACGACCCGAGGGATCACCTATCGTTGCCGTATAATCACCGATCAAAAGGATGGCCTGATGTCCCAATTCCTGGAACTGCCGAAGTTTATTAAAAACCACCATATGACCCAATGTCAGGTCGGGTCGCGTCGGATCGACACCAAACTTAATTTTTATCGGACGATTGATGCTCAAATACCTTACCAGGGATTCTCCATCGATGATGGTTTCTGTCCCATGGGTAATGATCTCAATCGCATCGTATGATTCCATCGTACTCATATGAAAGCGGCTTGATTTTTTGTCAATCCAGAGAACCCTGACGCCATAGAAAACCGGCATCGCGAATATCTTTGGTCGAAATACACACCATCACTTTCCCCGAAAGGACCCGTAATTCAATTTTGGAGCACCGCGTCCGATTTCCAAAAGAAGTTTTCCCCCCTATGGACAATTCCATGCCGTCCAATTCCCATTTTAAGCCCTTCGAGTTCACGACGCCATAAGGCATTCCGAAAAGGGAAATCTTGGTATTTAAAGGGATATCGTCCGATTGATAAAAATCGTCCATCATCATCCCCACGATATCCCTTGAAAAAAAAGCAGATCGTGTTCGCGCCAATATATTCACGTTGTTCCATATATGATCCATATATCCCCCATCGATTCCCGTTACCATAGTCGGCGTCAACGATTCCCCCTTTATAAAATCCAAAGCCTTTTCAAAATCGGTCGTATCTTGATCAAGGATCTTTAGATGTTCTCTTTTAGTCAAAAGATTTGGATCCACACTATCCATATCTCCCAGGATCATTCGCGGTTCTATTCCATTTCGTACGAGTTTGTTGGCCGCTCCATCAGCGGCTATAATCGGCCAATGGATCTTCTTAAGCAACCCATAAGGCAAAGAACCATCGAGACACAGAATAGATCTACAGGTCGGTAAAAATTTTAACCATTTCATCTTATCTTGCATAAAAGCAGCTTCAGCATTTGACATTTAGGCAAAGCAGCATAAAAAGCAAACAACGAAGCCGACAAAAACTCGATATCTAATCGATAGGCAACTCTGTAAAAAACCTATGGCATCTCTTCCTCTTTCAAAATCATAAACCTTTACAGAAGATTCTATCCCTCTTAAATCCAATGAGGATCTGAGGATTTTTCACCTTGATCCGGTTCGATGAGGGTTCTTTGAGAGTAAGTGAAATTTTTGGGGGTGTCTTGGATTCGACGATAAATCGTAGGGTATGGTAGCATGTCAGGGATGATGGTTGGCCCTGTCAACATCCATCACAAAAGTTAAATGGCATTAGAAACAGAAGAAACAGAAAAGTCATGAAACTCAGCTTTGGTAACAAAGCTAAACTTGCTGCTTAGTTAAAAGTGGCACGCGATATCTTCCAATACTCGCTGAGAGGATATCGTGCCTATTAAAGCGAGTAGTCTGCCCGTGAGCATACACATAGGCATGACTTACAGAGTATGCTCACCGTCAAAGGGTTGTTGTGGGCAATTTTGACGGTTAAAATAAGATCACAACTAAACATGTAGAAGCTCTATCTGAACATTTGTTGGACGCGGGTTCGATTCCCGCCACCTCCACCAGTTTAATGCGATGATTTCCTCCACAGGCATACGGTGACCCCGCCTTTGGAGCCCTCCGGGCTCGTCCGCATAGCGGACAAGAGCCCTTTGGGCTCAAAGGCGGCGAACCCGCCGAAATACCGTAAAACAAAAATATCCTACCGAGCCTCCCTTGCGAAAAACGGAATCCGATCCAATACCTTCGCCTGAAAGGCGTCGAAGTAGATGAAGAAAGCCGGCAGGATGTAAAGCGTCACAACCTGAGAAACTACGAGACCCCCGACAATGACCAACCCTAACGGCATACGGGAAGCACCATCGGCTCCCCAACCGGCGGCGATCGGAACCATGCCCATTAGCGTCGCGATGGTCGTCATGATAATGGGACGAAATCGATCCATACACGCCTTATGGGCTGCTTCCCGGGCCGTCGCTCCCTCTTTCTGGCGCTCCAGAGCGAAGTCGATCATCATAATACCATTCTTCATCACGATTCCCAAGAGCATGAATAGACCTATGAATCCATAAAGGGATAACTCCTGATGACAGAACAAGAGTGTCAATAGACCTCCCACCATCGCCACCGGCAATACCGACAAAACCGTAAGCGGATGCACGTAACTCTCGTACAAAACACCTAGGATGAAATAAAGGACTAAAATAGCCAAGATGAGGAGACCTATGATCGCCTGATTCGTCTCGCGAAACGTCTTTGCTTCACCCTCAAATGCGCCATTTACCCCTAACGGCATAACTTCCTTCGCCTTTGTCTCAATAAAGGTCGCTGCTTCGCTGATTGTGTAATAGGGACTTAAATCAAAAAAAATCGACACCGATGGGAAATTGTTCGTATGGTTGATGACCAATGGCCCTATTCTTTCTTCCGTTTTAGCTAAAGATGAAAAAGGAACTAACTCGCCATTCCTTGCCCGAAGATGAAGCTTATCGAGATCTTCAATTCCGGATCTCTGATCCTTCTTCGCCGAGACAATTACCTGATATTGCTGCATCTCTTCTTTAATTTGGGCACAAAAATTCTCCGAGTAGTTCTGTTTTAAGGTATTCTCCAGGTCATAAGCACTAATGCCGTAACTCGCCGCTTGGCGGCGCAAAATATTCATCTCCACACCGGGATTATTTAAAAACATGTCCGAAGATAGTGAAGAAAATCCAGGATTCTTTCTCAGCTCTGATAAGAGTTTTCCGGCAGAAGCATAAAGCGTTGCCGTATCGATCGCCGTCAGCACGAAAGAATATTTTCCCTGATTGGTCGAAACCGCTCCTGTGCTGATGGATAAATTCGGCATTGGCCGCACCGCTGCAAAGACACCGGGAATACCGAAAAATTGCCCTGATAATTCCTGTACGACCGTCTGAATCTTCGGTCGCTTACCGCTTCCTAAAAAACCGACTACGATGCCCTGATTCGAAGTGAGCATACCAGGGATACCCGTGAGGGTCATATATTGACGAACAGCCGGATGCGATTGTAAAATCTCACCCACTTGATCCTGGTACTGCCTCATCTGATTCGATGAAGTTCCTTCCTGAGCGATAAAAATGCCTGTTAAAATTCCGCTATCTCCTTCCGGAAGAAATGTCGTCGGCAAAGCCCTGAAGACATAAAACGTCCCCACAAGGGAAATGGCCCAAATTAGCATCGCAAAGAACTTGTAATTCAGGAATATATCAAGTGTCCAGCTATAAAATTTCAAAAAGCCATGCTCCAATTGTTGAGAAAATAATTCTAACTTCGTCCGTGCATCATGTCGAATTGGTCGCAACATTCGGGCACACATCATCGGCGTAACCGTCAATGAGACAATCCCTGAGGCAAAAATTGCCACCATGATGGTCATTGAAAATTCACGAAATACGCGGCCCATTTGCCCGGGTAATAACACCATCGGGATAAAAACAGCGCACAGCGACAGCGTCATCGCAAGAATCGTGAAACTGATCTCACTCCCGCTCTCGATGGAAGCCTCCATGGGCGATTCATGAAAATCCTCCATGCGTCGAACCATGTTCTCCAGAAAAACAATGGCATCATCCACCAAAAATCCGATCGCCAACGTCAATGCCAAGAGGGATAAATTATCCAAACTGTAGCCAAAAAACTGCATCACGACGAAGGTGATGAGAAGAGACAGAGGGAGCGCTACGACGGGGATAATGGTCTCCATCAAACGCCCCAAGAACAGAAAGATCACAAGCACCACGAGGATGAATGCGATGATAATTGTCTCCTTCACATCATCAATCGAAGAGATAATCGTCTCGGAACGGTCGTACATGGGCACCAATTCGATTGAGCCTGGTAACTGTGCTTCAATGGTGGGAATTAAGTCATTGATTGCCCTGGAAACGGCGACGGCATTGGCTCCAGCTGCTTTTGTCGTCGCAATGACAACGGTGGAATCGGATGTTCCCGATTCACGCTGCCAAAAATGGTTTTTTAGATCATCAACTTCGAGCCCTTGAACGGCTTCCCCTACATCCTTTAAATAAACGGGGTTATCACCCTTATAGGCCACAACCATCGTTTCATATTCCTCCGGCGTTTTCAATTGCCCCTCCGGCTGCAGGACAAGCGTTCTGGCATTCCCTTTTAAATTTCCAGCTGCCAAAGTGACCGTTCCTTGCTGAATTGCCTGAACGACATTATCCACCGTCAGTCCGCGGCTCTCAAGTTTTTGAAGATCTAAGGAAATCCTTATGGCTCTTGGAACACCGTAAATATTAGCCTGAGAAACACCGGGAAGCACCCCCACGCGCTGCGCTATCTCGTTCTTGGCATAATCATAAAGATCCCCTTTCGTAAGCGTTTTGCTCCGCAAGCACATGAAATGAATCGCCTGACTATTGGGATCCGATTTCTGAAACACTGGCGGTGAAGGTAAATCTCTTGGAAGTTTTCCCGTCGCACGGGTGATGGCCGACTGGACATCGATGGCCGCTGCATCGATATTCTTATTGAGAGCGAATTGCAGCGTCATGCTCGTCTGTCCCTGCATGTTGCGAGAGGTTACGAGTTCTAGACCAGATATCTGCATGAATTCCTTTTCCAGCGGCGTTGCGACATTTGCCGCCATCATCGCCGCATCCATCCCCGGAAATCCAACAGAGACCTGGATAACGGGATAATCGACGGTTGGTAAATCGCTAACCGGTAATGAGCGATAGGCACTGATACCGGCCAAGATCAAGGCCATAGAAACCAAAACCGTCATAACCGGACGTTTGATAAAAGGCTCTGAAATACTCTTCATCTGCGAAAATTCTAATCTACTAGAAGCATTGACATTTTATTTAATGATTTGGCAGAATGACCACAGGTGCTCCTGGAGCTAACATCATCTGTCCGGACTTCACCACCTGCTCTCCGGCGACAACTCCCTGGAGAATTACAATGAAATCCCCATGTCTTTGCCCTTTTTGCACTCCACGCAATTCCACCGTATGATCTTCCTTAATCACAAAAAGGTAATGCCCCTGTTGTCCTAATTTCACACAACTTTCAGGAACGAGTACCGCCTCTTTCAAAGTCCGTAACAAAATTTTGACCGAAACCGCTTCTCCAGGCCACAATTCATGCTGGGGATTCGAAACCTCTGCCCGAAGAGGCAAATTACCCGTTGCCTTATCGATATAATTCTGGATAAAACGCAATCTACCTTCTAAAGAACATGAAGGATTCGATAAGGATTGTACGGAAACCGGTACTCCTTCTTGCATATCGAAGTGTTGCTTCAGCAATGGAAATTGATTCTCCGAAATACTGAAATCGACATAAATTGGATCCAGCTTTTTTAAACTGACCAATGGCCTTCCTGAACCCACCGAGACAACATTTCCAACATCGATTTCGTATTTTCCGGTCATGCCAGCAATAGGAGCTTTAAGGGAACAATGTTCCAAATTCACCAAAGCGGCACTGAGCTGACTTTGTGCCAATCGGACATTGGCTCGACCTTGTTCCACATGCGCAGCCTGCAACTCAAACTCTTGCGAGGAAATATAGCTCTCCGGCACAAGCGCTTTGGAGCGCTCATACTGCGCTTCATCGACCTTCAATTGCGAAGAGGCTTTAGCGAGATCGGCTTCGGCTTTTTCAACAGCTGCTTCATATAACCTCGCATCGAGTGAAAATAAGAGATCGCCTTTTTGAACGATAGCGCCCTGAGTGAAGTGTATGGCCATGATCTCTCCTGATACTTGAGGTACCACCTGGACTTCTTCCGACGCCCGAACATGTCCAAGTGCTTCGAGGTAAAGCGGTACCTCTTGCGAGGTGGCAATAACGGATTTGACAGGTACTGGAGGTCGCTGATGTGGTGCCGAGACAGCAGAGTCCCTACAGCCACCCAGAAAGATATTTAAAGTACCCAGGAATATTAAACGCGCATAAAGAAATTTGTGTTTCATGAGTGTCATTTTGAAGATGCAGTTTCTCCTATCACGATGCCGCCCGTTGCATAGCCAAGAGTCGCCAATGCTACGTAGGCGCTATTTTCCGATTGCACTCGCTGCTGCCGCGAAGTAGCTAATGCATTTTGTGAACTGACCAAATCCGAGAAGGATGCTAAGCCATTTTGGTAAGCCGTTTGTGTTGCCTCAAAGGATTTTTCGGCTGCAGTTTCACTCGCCTCGGCCGCCTTAAGTTGTCGCAGCGAAGACCTAAAGGCATGATAGGCGATCCAAATTTCCTTACTGGCATTCAACTGAGCTTCCTGAAGATCGGCCTCTGCTATCTTCTTCATCTGTGAAGCCTCTAAAACATCATAGGTATTACGAAACCCATCGAATAGATTCCACTGTATGGCCACATAAGCATTGCACTGGGAATGAGCTCCATCGACGTGTTGAATCTTTCGTAAGGAACCTGTAAATCCGGCGATAAGTTCCGGCAATAAGGCCTTTTCTTTCGCCTTCAACGCCGTTTCTCGAGATTCTAGTTGCTTACGCATAGCGACCAGGTCCTCTCGTTCTGCTATCGACCGCTGCATCCATGAGTCAATCACCGAAAACGTCTCATGCCATGCGCTACCTCCCCTCGGTAAGGGATAAACATCAACATCCTGAGAAATGGGAACACCATATATAGCCGACAATTCCGCACGAGCTGCCTCAACACCTGATTTTATCTGTTCTAGGCGATATTGCGCTTGGCTAGTCGAAGCTTTGGCCTGTAAATCTTCCTGTATATTCGTTAAACCCGCTTGATAGCGCTTCTCGACCGATGCCTGTGTCCTTTCGGCATCCCGAAGATTCTGCTCCTCTGCTTGGACCGACGCCTTGGCCGAATCCAGTTTGCAGTAGGCGCACTGAGCGCGATAGACGATGGTCTGTAATTCCCTCGAGTATTGATGCTGCGAAGCCTCCAAAGCTGCCTTAACGGATTCTATTGACGCCTGATCCTTTCCGAAGTGAAACAATGAATACATTATCTCCAACTGCGGGTAAAAAACCGCCTGTCGCTGTCGTTGCACTGCCCCATTGATAACCGTTGGCTGCTGAGATTTGATGGCGTAAGTACCTATTTTTACCTGTGGATACAGGGCACTCCGTGCCTGCCCATGTTGAGCCGCCAATGCCCGTGAACGAGCCCACATCCTGCGTGTCGCGGGATTATGCCCCAAAGCATGATCCACAACCTCATAGATATTCCAAACAGGGCTATTTTGCTCTGTTCCTGAAATACCTTCCGTTAAGAAGTCATCCTGATGAAGTATTTTCGCCTCTGTTTCTGAACCGGAAGCATCCGTCACATTGACGCCGAAATTACTTTCATGATTGTAAACCGAAGGCAAAAAAGCGGTAGAAGGAGATAGGTTATTTAAGGTACCATTCTCATTTAATATGCAATGAGAACAAGCAGTTAAGCATAGATACGCCAAGAGATAAATTTCTGCGAAATTATACCTACTCCTCAGCTTTATCATGGGGAAATTCTAATCAGCAGGATACTTTTGGAAAATACCACGACTTCAAGCTTTTTATCTCAACGGAATAATGAAACTGAGGGAAGGCTTTTGAGGGATATCTAAAATTCGATATGGATTTAGGGGTAGCCTCAAGCTTAGGGTATTCGGTTTGCCGCCTTTGCGACAAGGAAAAATGAAAGCTCCCGCTTTGCATTTTTTCTTGTCGCGGGCCCGCGTAGCGGGCAAGCCCGAAGGGCTTAAAGGCGGCAAACCCGCTGGCCCTTGCCAATGAAAAAGATATTCTTCTAGGATTGAAAAGAACCTTCCTTTTCACGACGATGGTGGCGATCCCGTTCAGAAGATTGATTCCAATCCTTTTCCGAATGGTCATATACACTAACTCTTACCTCCTTTACGTTTTCCAAGCGTTGCGTGAGGTATTCCTGTAACGCCACATGATGCTGTGATAAGAAAGCCACAGAATTTCCCATTTTCGACAAAAAATCCACCCTTAAAGAGGTTCCATTTTTAAAAAGAGAAACTCCTGTACCCGGCAGAACCGATTCTCGCAATTGGATAAAAATCTCCGATTCCGCTTTTGTGGCCTCGTGGACTAAAATTCTCTGCGCAATGATATTTCCGATCTCGACAATCGTTTGGCGCGCCTGAACTTGGCTCGCTGGAACCGGTTCTGAGACACGCTCGGTATTCGCTAAGATCTGTTCACTTACCGATGATGCCACAAGAGGTACCGTCATCTCCTGCCTTAAAGATGGCTGGATAGTAGAGCCACGATCTTGCACTTCGTGCAACTTAATTACCCCTTTGGCATTCTCCAATGCCTCTTCATTGGCAACAGAACTAGCTTTATTGCCAACAAAATTCTCCGCTACCGATGGTGTCTTCGGTCTCGGTTCATGATTTATGGCCGAAAACACTTCCTCTCTTTTCAATTCTGAAGGAAGAGGTGTTGCCTTCGCCACCGTGTGAGATAAATCCCCTTGCGTTAAGGGTGTTGCTTCTCCGTTGGCAACAGAACTAGCTCTATTGCCAACAAAATTCTCCGCTACCGATGGTGTCTTCGGTCTCGGTTCATGATTTATGGCCGAGAACATTACCTCTCTTTTCAATTCTGAAGGAAGAGGTGTTGCCTTCGCCACCGTGTGGGATAAATCCCCTTGCGGTCTTGAACCCGAATAAGTGACTACAGTCTCTTTCGGAGACCCATCTAATGAGACCTCCATGCTCTCTCTTTCTGGTCTCATTGCGGCCTCTTGTACTTTCGAAAAAACAGGTCTTTCTGTCTTTATTCCCTGCGATATAGAGTAAGCCTCGTCACTGGATGCGATGCTCACCGTTGGATGGTTCGTTTGCGACGACGCTACCTTGAAACAAGTCTCTGGCTG
>JAIRRP010000057.1 GCA_031255915.1 Puniceicoccales bacterium
AGTTCGCAACGGCAATACGTCCTGACGTCCCCATATACTTTGTAATAATTCAAAAATAGGGTCTGCTGCTTGTAAATATCCCACAAAACTCCGCTGATCGGCTGGCAGGAAGGCATGAAACCCCACTGCCTCTGAGAAATCTACTTCATGACAATACTCTTCGATCGATGCGAGCGAAATTTTACCATTTAAGAATGATTCTAGCAGCTCTAACAATGGAGATAACGCTGCCTCCCAAAATAATAACCGAGGTTTCGGCGAAAGTAGCCGCCAATTGACCCCTTGAAATTTTGGATCTAAATCTGACAAATCCGGAAAACGAGAGAGATAAATCCTAAAAGACTGCTCTTGTACTTTTAACGACCAAAGCGAAAATGAACCACTGGCTATAACTTGAGGAAGGAATGTCAGCCATACTTCTTTACCGGCAACGGAAAATCCCAATACACGCCGATGACCATAAAATCTATTACGACGTTCTAATTGGATTCTTGAAATTTCTTCAAATTCAAAATTATCCATACCCTTGCCCAATCAATTGGATCATGGGCATTGCCCAGAAATTCACAAGTGTAAAATACTCTAGGCAAAAGGAATTATTTCTGTCCTATCTCCGCCAACATTTCATGAAAATCATCTCTGTGAATATCGTAAGGTTTTCCGCCACGGATACGTGAAAAATCGATGCAGGATAGTCCATTCCCGCGATCTTCATCATAACCTATAACACCAGAACATCGCTGACTTGCGGCATCCACAGCACAGGCAGCACTCTCGTGAATCATCCGCAGATCTTCCACATTGGCCGCTGAAGATCTTGCAAAGTAACCACTCTTTTGAACCAATGCCTTCCCAGCATTCAGGCGCTTCGCTAAACAAGAGGCTAGCCACTGGCCTGACTGAATTTTATCCAAACGCACATGACCAAAGGCATCCCGCTCTACGATTTCTCCCCGCAATTCCATCTCCGCCACAATCGCATCCATCCCAGCTCCCTCGCTGATAAAAACGTTCACATTGCCCACTTGATCCATAATAGGTCGCAATCGCGCTATTTCCCGTTCAATGTCCAGCTCCATCTCCGGAATATAAACGGCGTGAATATCATGTTGCTCTCGACCTAAGCCAATATCCGGAAGAAACTCGCTTTTTGCAAGGCGATGGCGATATTCCAACGCGGTTGCTGCGGTTAACCAGCCACAATGCCGCCCCATCACTTCATGAACTACGAGCATACGAGGATTAGCACCCATCTCCGAAACGATATGCTCAAAAAATATCGCTCCCGCCTCTGCAGCCGTTACGGCTCCCAAACTCTGGGCAATGGGATATACGTCATTGTCCACCGTCTTCGGCAAACCAATGACCGTTAAATGGTAATTATGCTGCTCCAGATAGCGCGCCAAATCCGCCGCCGCCGTATTCGTATCATCACCGCCAATGGTATGGAGTATCGTCACATTATCCCTAACAAGCTGCTCAGCCGCTACCTTTTGAGGGTCTTCCCCCTCCTTCACAAGGCCCTTTTTTACACAATCCTTAATATTCGTTAGCTTTACGCGGCTATTGCCCAAGGGGCTTCCTCCAAAATGGAGAAGCCGATGCGCGCATCGACGAACCTCAGGCGTAACGGTAAAACTCTCCCCTAATAGAAGTCCCTGGTACCCATATTTGTAGGCAATGATCTCCACTTGAGGAGAGATTTTCGTGTACTGCAAAATGAGCTCACCGACAGCTGCCGATAAACAAGGAGCTAAACCTCCTGACGTAAGGATTCCAACTTTTTCCATAAAGCATAAAGGAGAGAGATTCTATAACTTACCTCTGGAGAGTAAATTAAAAATGCAGAGGAACATTCCCTTCTCCACAATGAGGGCAAAGGGCTTCTCGTCGATTGCGCCGAGGTGACGGTGCTTCATAGATATGAGAACACTTGCGACATAAAAATGCAGATCGCTTCCGATACGAACGCAACCGCGCTGCATCTTTCCAATCGCAGTAATGCCAAAGCAGAAATACTCCAAAAACGCCAAAAAACAAAAGGATCGTAACGGATGTTTCTATACTCATGCGCTTTTATCTTCAGCAAAAGCCACGTTCACTCTGGGACGCAAACCTCAATACTTGATCGAAAACATCGCCATCGGCACACTTCTTCTCTGCCATAAGCTGTAAAGCTTTTTTTCGACTGTAATGTGATCGATAAAGAAGTTTGTAAATATACTTCACATCCGAGATGGCCTGAGTCGTAAACTCTTGGCGTTCTAATAGCACCCGATTGAAAGTACGGACATGGGCCGGAGAACCATGCGCCAACATAAATGGAGGCAAATCCATCGTCACGGTCGACGCGGCAGCGGCCATGGCATAATTTCCAACTTTAACAAACTGGTGGATACCTGTATTCCAAGCTATATTCGTATAATTTCCTATGACACAATGTCCTCCAAAAGCTGCCAGACTACTGATGATATTATTATTTCCCACAACGCAATCATGCCCTATATGGGCATAGGCCAAAACGGTATTGTAATCGCCCACAAGCGTTTCGTCATCGGCTAACGTAGACACATGCACGGTCACATATTCTCGAAATACATTGCCATTGCCAATGCGCAATCCCGGATTCCCTCCTTTATATTTGAGATCTTGTGTCAATCCACCTAGGAAAGCATAGGGATAAATGATATTCTCACAACCCAGGGTCGTCCGTCCGTCAACGGTGGCATGATGCCGTATTTCACATCTATCGCCCAGGTGAACATCTTTGCCAACATAAGCATAAGCGCCAATCACCACGTCTTCACCGAGCTCAGCTCCACTCTCAATAATCGCTGTGGAATGTACCGTCGTAGCCACTTGTCCTTCTTTGATTTAATGCGAGGAATTTGTCTCCACGATGGAGAACATCAATTCAGCCGAGGAAACGACTTTCCCGTTAACCTTACATTGTCCTTCAGCCACACCGATTTTCCCTCCACGGTTTTTTAAAATCCTTGCGTAGATTTCCAGTTGATCCCCGGGAGCCACTGCTCGACGGAATTTCACCTTATCACAGCTCATGAAATAAGCCGATTTATTCTTACAATGGGCTTCCTTTATCATTAAGATGCCGGCTGCTTGCGCCATAGCCTCGATCTGTAATACCCCTGGCATGACAGCTCTTCCGGGAAAATGCCCCTGAAAGTAAGGCTCATTGATCGAAACGTTTTTAATGGCCCTCAGCGTATGTTGGTCCTGAAATTCTATCACGCGATCGATCATCAAAAAGGGATACCGGTGTGGCAGAAGATTGAGAATCTTCTGGATATCCATCGAGGTCTCCGTCGACGTGAAAAGTGGCCCCGAAGGCTTATAAAGTGACTTATCTGGTCTAGAAGCAACTTCACAAAAATGCTCTTTTAATTTTTTAGTCAACTGAGCATTGATGGCGTGTCCTGGGCGCACGGCTATAATATGTGCCCGAAGAAGTTTTCCCAAGAGGGATAAATCTCCCACAAGATCGAGCATCTTATGACGCACCAATTCATCTGCAAATCGCAGTGGTTCACTGGCAAGGATGTTATTCCCTTTAATAACTAAAGCCGATTCTAAGCTGCCTCCTTGGAGCAAACCTAGCTTCATGAGAGGTCGGATATCTTCAAAAAAAACAAATGTCCGAGCCGGCGCGAGTTCAGAGATAAAGACCTCTGGAGTAATATCGAGCGAAAGATGTTGTGTATGGAATTGCCGATCATCCGAAGAAGTGCAGGTAATTTTAAAGCCGTCATAAGGTAAAGCGATCAAGCTTCGAGAACCAGAAGTAACGGAAACAGGACTCGTAAGTGAGAAATAGTCCACCTCCGCTTCTTGTTCGATGATCTCGGATTCCAAAAGCGCTTGTGCGAACAACTTCGATGACCCATCCAAAATAGGCACTTCCCCTGCACTGATCTCAATCCATAAATTGGAAATACAAAGTCCCACTATGGCGGCCAATAAGTGCTCTGTCGTACAGATTTTAACATCATTCTCTAGGATTGTCGTGCAACGCAGATACTCTCCTACGTTTTTGATTTGCGGATGAATTTCCGGATGACCTGGAATATCGGTGCGTCGGAATACGATACCCGTATCCACAGGAGCTGGTTTTAAGCACACATCTACATCCACACCCGTATGCGCCCCACGTCCTTGAAAAAAAGTTTCTCTCCGTATCGTCCGTTGTTTCATGCCTCATCTATTGATGAACTTGCTCAGGATGGTCGCAAGTGCAAAGATATTCTCAAAAACCTTTTTGTAACGACTGCTTCAGGGATTCAATACTTTGCTTGATCGCAGGATCTTGCTCCATCATATTTTCAACCGCCTTGCAGGCATGAATCACTGTTCCATGATCACGTCCACCAAACATCTGCCCAATTTCAACCAAAGATTGTGAAGTCACTAAGCGGCTGAGATACATCGCCACTTGCCGCGGAAAAGCAATACTCGCCGGTCGTTTCTTGCCCAACATATCGGACAATTTGATGTTATAGTATTCCGCTACTTTTTTCTGAATGAGCTCAAGTGGTATCTGGATCTGCTTCTCCTCTTGAAAAATATCTCTCAAGAGACGACTCACGGTCGACACATCGACCGTTACTTTGGTCAATGATGCATAACTGGCGATACGCGTCAAAGCGCCTTCCAGACATCGAACGTTGGTGGAAACCCGTTGCGCCAAAAATTCCAAAACTTCTGGACCCAAATGAAGATTTATATCGCTGGATTTTCTTCCCAAAATCGCCATCCTCGTCTCCAAGTCTGGTACTTGAATATCCGTCACTAAACCCCATTGAAATCGCGAAACTAAGCGATTTTCCAATTTAGAAATCTCCGACGCCGGTCGATCACTGCACAAAAATATCTGTTTTTGTGATTCAAAAAGCTCGTTGAAGGTATGGAAGAATTCTTCCTGTATGCGTTCTTTCCCCGAAAGAAAATGAATGTCGTCGATCAGAAGAATATCGACGCGACGGTACTTTTGACGGAATCTCGTCAGGGCATTCGTCTGAATAGCTTGTATAAACTCATTGGTAAATTTCTCCGTCGAAGTATAGACAATCCTCGTCTGGGGCGTACGACAGAGGACATAATGGGCCACAGCATGCATCAAGTGCGTTTTCCCTAGACCCGTATCGCCATAGAGGAACAGAGGATTGTAAGCTTTAGCTGGCGCATTGGCGATGGCGATGCAAGCGGCATGGGCCATTTCATTTCCAGCCCCAACGATAAAGTTCTTAAATGTATTTTTAGGGTTGAGAAGGTAAGAATCTCCCTCCGTATTGATGACACAATGCTCTTTCCCGGCTTCTGTGCTAAGCTCTTCATCTTCAAGAACCTCTGTTCCCAATGACATGGCCATCGCCTGATGGCCCTCCTTATGAGGCGGGTCTGCCACAGCTGGCGTTACGGCTGAGTCTTCCGAAGGTCGCGCTTGGAATTGAACCTCTACATTATGCCCTAAAGCCAGCTGAAAACGCTTCGTGATGACATCTGCATAATTTTCCTTAATCCAAATGGCAGCAAAATCATTAGGTACCCCTAAGACGATAACATCTTCATCTACCAAATCACAGGTCAAAGACATGAACCAAGCCCGATAGACATCCTCGGGAAAAATGTTCCGAAAATCTGCCTGGATGACAGACCATAGAGGAATTAAAGACTGCTGTTCGCCCGCACTCATGAAACCAAGTTATTCACAATTCTCTGTGAAACTTATTCACCCACCCACGTCAATCCACTATTTATTTTTTCCGGATACCTATTGGCAACATTTTAAATTTCAAAAAGCAGATTATTCCGCATGAAATCTGATGAAAATCGCTTCAGTGGTAGCTATTCTGTACCACTGGCCCTCATAAATCCAGGTATTAAAAAAACTCCTATGGCAGAAGTTTTTTTCATTCAAGCTGAAAATATTCACAAATTGTTCACATTTTTGATGTGAATAAAAATAAATCACCATAGAGCCTAATCGCAGAAACGAATCTACCGTGACCATCTTCTTTTCAAGCGACTTAAAAATATTTTCCTATTGCCATTCGACTGCAGTTCTTAGTAGGGAATAAATTCGAATAGATCATCGTTCACTCTCGTCATGGATAGTCCTCTGCAGGAACTCTATCAGGCAATTATCCTCGAGCATAATCGCCATCCAAGGCATGCCTATGCGATGGAAAATGCCACACATCAGGCAAAGGGTTATAATCCCAACTGCGGCGATGACCTTCAGGTATTTTTACGCATTCAGAATGATACGATTACTGACATCAGTTTCCAAGGAAAAGGCTGTGCCATTTCCACCGCTTCCGCTTCGCTCATGACCGAAAAATTATTGAAGCAAAAAATCGCCGATGCCCAGCAGTTCTCCTCCCATGTACAGACGGCACTGCGTGAAGAAGGAGGTCATGAATTTCTCAGAACCCAGGGAGATCTGGCCGCACTGGATGGTGTGAAAAAGTTCCCTATGCGCTTGAAGTGCGCCACACTTGCATGGCATGCCTTTGACGAAGCTATCGCCGGCCAAAGAGGGAATTAGTTTATGAACTTTGACATTATCCATAACGTTTTCTATGGACTCCATGAGATACTGTTGAATATCGATTGGCCCCTATTGTTTCATGATATTTTTTATAATATAACGCTTCGTTACCTCATCCTATTTTGGATATCGATACGCATCTTTTACTTCCTGACGTGTCCTCACCGGAAGCTCTGTGTTTCACAAGGAAAAATAGGCAGTATTTTCTTACAAAAATCGGCCCTAAAAGATATCCTCATTCAAACCTGCTTTGACCAGGGCATTCGGACAAAACCCCACATCGCCATCCACATTCACCGCCATATCAACATCGATATTTCCTTTAAAATCGTGCAACACCAACCACTGCAAGAGCTGGGAGCTCGTCTTCAATTTGAATTACATCGCCTGCTCTCCGATGATCTCGGGATCGATAAAAAGGTACATATTCACCTCTTTGTCACAGGCTTTCTCCGATCACAGCGCTCGCCGGTTCCCGTAGCAGCCGAATCCATCGCGGACCGGGAAACATCTAAATTTCTCGAAAAAACGCAAAGCGTACACGAGTGCCACAGAGATGGGCCTTGCCGCCTTTGAGCCCAAAGGGCTCTGGCCCGCTATGCGGGCTGCGGGAAGGAAAAATGAAAGCTCCCGCTTTGCATTTTCCCCTTACCGCAAAGGCGGCAAACCCTCCCAAGCTAGAATCGACCCATCACTCGACCTCTTGAAGGAAAGCTACCAAGCATCCACCTCCCAAAACGAACGAAAAAATGTCGCTCTCCCTACGGTTCCAAAGGGACTCCGGTTCCCCTATCGGCGATGAGAAATCGCGGACGACCCGAAACATCTCGGCGAATCTGAACGGGACAAAAACCCAATTTCAGAGCCTCCTCTTTCAGTAGATTTCCATGATTGCTCCCCATCTCCAGGATGAGCGATGCACCCGAAGTCATGAAAACCCATGCCTGTCTCAAGATTTTCAAAAGGTCGGCAATCCCTCCTTGATCAGAGCACAAAGCGCCTATCGGTTCATAATCTCGCACTTCTGGCTCGGCCCCACGTACCTCTTCCTGCGTCAAGTAGGGAGGATTCGCCACAACGAGGTCAAAGCAACCCTCCACATTTTCGAACCAATCCGATAGGCGGAACGAAATATTTGACACGCAATTACTCTCGGCATTCTCCAGAGCCAACTTCAGAGCATTGGAATCGATATCTATCGCCATCACCTCACTCTCGGGTAAGGCCTTCGCCAAAGCGATACCTATGGCTCCACTCCCGGTTCCCAAGTCCAAAATACGCACATGGGAAGGCGCTTTTTTCTTCCACACGTCGACGATAAATTCCACGAGTTCCTCCGTCTCTGGCCTCGGGATAAGCGCCCGTCCATCATTCCGCAATGATACATTATAAAAATCAGATACTTCCAGGATATACTGAAGTGGTTCACGCCTACCCCGACGGCCGACGAGTGTCCTAAACTCCGAAACGGCAACCTGGTCTACGCTTTTCTCCAAAAGCGTATAGAGATCACAACGACGACAACCTAAAACATCGGCTAAAATCCATTCCGCATCTGACCGCGGCTGCTGAACTTGCCTGTGCTGCAAGAAATGCATAGCTTGATCTAACAACACCAATACCGTCGGCATAGGGACGATGCGATGAGGCCCTAATCCAAAGGTAATTCCTTCGATTCTTCCCCTATTTCCATGAGCCGTACCATTCTGTCTCGACTCATACCCACGAGCACTTTGCGACGACCGCAGCGAATCAGACTCAGGTACTGACGTCCACCTAACCATTTGCGATCAATGACTTCGATGCGCTCTGCCAAATTTTTCTCCGGAGAAGAAATAGGAGTTCTCATGAACCAATCCCGACGATGGAAATAGACCATCATGCCACCACCTAGGGCTATCAATGTCAAAAAGCAAATGGTCTTCAGGATCGTCAGCACCCCTGGGGAAGCTAACATTTCAGCAACGGAACCGGTTGGCATAGATAAAAATTAAGGGAAGAAAAATCACCCCAAAGGTCAATGCTCAAACTTTTTCCAGAACCAGAGGGTTTTGATAAGGCCTTCGTTTTTTGATTCTAGGCGAGTCAGGTGCCCTTGGAAAT
>JAIRRP010000082.1 GCA_031255915.1 Puniceicoccales bacterium
GAAACGACCTCATCCTCCGTATATTCCAAAATTCCCCTAAAAGATGTTTGGGAAGCTTCCTTCATCCTCTCACAGATCTCGCGATAAGACGTCGCTTTTTCCGTCCGAACCGTCAGATCGACCACCGAAACCGTCGGCGTCGGCACGCGGAACGACATCCCGGTCAGCTTTCCCTTAAGCTCTGGGAGAACGAGCCCCACCGCCTTAGCGGCTCCGGTCGTCGAGGGAATGATATTGATCGCTGCCGAACGTCCGCCCTTCCAATCTTTCATGGAAGGCCCATCTACTGTCTTCTGGGTCGCCGTATAACTGTGAATCGTCGTCATGAGACCTTCGACAATGCCAAAAGCATCCAACACGACCTTTGTAATGGGCGCCAAACAGTTCGTCGTACAGGAAGCATTGGAGACGATGTGGTGCTCACGGGCCAGTGTAGCATCATTGACGCCAATCACAACGGTCTTCACCCTATCGCCCTTGGCCGGTGCCGAAATGATCACTTTTTTCGCTCCCGCTTCGAGATGCCCTTCCGCTTTTATATCTTCCGTAAAAAGTCCTGTTGACTCCACGACGACGTCCACACCCAAGTCCTTCCAGGGCATCGCCTTCGGGCCTTCCCTAACCGCTAAACATTTGATGCGATGACCATTCACGACCAAGACATCCTGCCCATCGGCCTGGACTTCACCGTTAAAATGTCCCTGTGTCGAGTCATAGCGCAACAAATAGGCCAAATTATCCGCCGAGACGAGATCATTGACCGCCACAACCTCGATCTCTTTTCCCAATTTCCCACTATCCGCTATCGCGCGAAAGACCAAACGGCCAATACGCCCAAATCCATTAATTGCTACTCTGGTTGCCATAACTTTATAAAACCCTGTCCTATTAAATCCATTTTTCGTCACTTTAGCAAGCGCATTAGCTAATTCGATGTATACTCCATCTGGCTTGCTTTTATACCTTGTACATCACAAAACTTCCAGGCGTTGTCATGAATCCGACCATTGCCCCATAAAAAGTAAGGATATCTTCCTTTACCACTTACCTCGAAACAGCCTTTATGGAATCCTTGGCGGGTTTGCCGCCTTTGAGCCTTAAAGGGCTCTTGCCCGCTACGCGGGCCGCGGATGAAGAAAAATGCAAAGCGAAGCGCTTTCATTTTTCCTCATCCGCAAAGGCGGCAAACCCGCCAAGTCAAAGGGAGACGGTGCTCGATATATAATTATTCATGTATTCATGAATAGCTATATACCGCCATGTCATTGAAAATTTTTTCCTTAAAATGAAAGGATGGCGTTCCATTTCCACTCGATACTTGAAAAATATTCACTCCTTTATTTTTGCATTCTATGTCCGTTCTATCTCTCTTTTCGCTGCTTGATTTTGATGACATTCTCTAAGCTTTAAAGCTTGCCAAGTAGAGGCGAAGAAGTATGCCCATACCTCATGAACTTCAAATGCGCTAGTTGCTGCTACATCCCTCTTTTCCTCCTTTTTTTTTCGCTATGGCCCCGAGCTGGGCAATTGAGTCTTATTTTTATCGCTTAAATCGGGGGGAGTTTCTCGAAAAAGTTCCTTTATTGGCCAAAGAGGCAGAAGAGCTGCGCTCTTGGCCAGCCCGTTTGGGCATTTCGGATGAAAATTGTCTTTGCTACCTTGAGGAAATCTCCCTGTCCATGGAGGAGAGGCCTGAGGCAATTGAAATCTATTACCATCCGCCGGCGGATGAGCGTTTACCCCATACTTATCGGCAATCTATTGTCGTCAAAATTTTTGGAGATGGCGTGCGTTTCGCCCAGGATTACGATTACAGCCCCACCATTCGCTTAAGGCAATTACCCCACGGCTTTCTCCTGAAGCGGGCTCTGTCCTCCCAAGAAAAATTTTCCAAAAACCGGCTCCTGCTGCCCACGAATTTCTCGGGGAGTTTCGTCTCGCTCTGCTATGTGCCCAAGCATTCCTGGGTCGAAGAAGCCGGACCGGCCCTATTTGTCCTCATTCTTCACCAAATCGTCAGGCCATCGGGTCATCAAGGTACAGGCGATGCCAATCCTGAAATCAATTGGAATACCAAAGAGCCCACTTCGGATACTGATCCCTTAGCCTCCATCTCAAGCTTCATCTTGGAGACTCCGCTTGAAGGGAGGCCGACTTCGGAAATCCCGCACATCACCCTTAAGCTGGAAGATGGCCAGCTCCAAAATCTCGACGGCAGCGACTTCAATTTCCCCGTCGGAGAACGTATCCTGGACATCCAGCTCGACGGCGTGACCTTCCCTGTCTTCTGGCACCAGAAAGAGAATTCGCCTCCCTATCGGGTGTTTTTCTTTAATGGAGCTGGGGCTCAGAATGCCATTTTTGGCCGCATGAGTTATCTACGGGAATTAAATTTATCTGGAGGATGTCTATGCGATGCTTCCGCTATGCTGCCACCAAAGGATTTGGATCTAGTCGAAGGCCTTTGGTTTGTTGGCACTGCTCAAGAGAATTTTCATCCCAAATTCGCATATATCATTCGAACGATCCTGCAGGCACAGGGAATTTCCGAATCTCACGTGTTATTCATGGGCTCTTCTATGGGTGGTTTCATGGCTCTTAAGATGGCTGAATACTTTTCTGAAGCCCACATCTTTACCTATAATTCTCAAACAGATTAT
>JAIRRP010000084.1 GCA_031255915.1 Puniceicoccales bacterium
CGGACATACAACGATCCCGTACAAGAGATTGTCGCCACTTTAAAACCTGCATAACGCCATATATCGACAGGCACAACGTACTCGATGGTTTCAAAATTTTCCTCGATAAGAACCAGAATTTTTACCCTTCTCCTCATAGCCATCCAATAAATAAAATTATACAAAAAAACATGGAAATATTATGCCCATGTCGCCATCTCATCTCCCATAAAGGCATAAGTCTCCATTCCAGCTCGTGAATTCTTTACCAAATCCTGAGCAAAACGAATTTTTCCCTTTTCGAAAAGCAGTACCACCGTGGATCCTCCAAAATGGAAATAACCTTTTTCGGTGCCCTTCAAATGCTTCGCATTGAAATGAAAAGTCTGTTCAATACTACCGATACAAGTAGCGCCTATTTCTATCATAAGAACATCTCCCAAATCATGGTGCAACGAGGTTTTCATGCGCTTATTTTCCCAGAACACAGCTATTCGGTCGCGAATAGCAATCGGATTGACAGAGGCATAACGACCGAAGATGCAGTAGGTCGTTTCCGTCAGCGCGTCGCACGGGAAATGAAAACGATGGTAATCCACTGGACTCAGTCGTGAAATCAACATACTTCCATCGCAAAATTGCTTCTCAAGCGCCTCATCTCTAAGAAATGACCCCAACTGAAAAACTTGGCCTTTGACGAAAAAATAAGGAATTTTTTGAAGGGACTCGATGACAAAATGTCGCCCATCGCAGGGAAAAATTAATTGATCTTCTTTGGCCGCAATGGGACGAAATTCTCTTTTAATCCTCCGAGAAAAAAATTCATCAAAGGAGCGATAGCCCGAAGGTTTTTTTTCAAAAATATCCGCATTAATCTTATATTTTTCAACAAAACCATCGATGTATTTGCGAGTCCAAGAGCGACGCATCCACCATCCGATACACGAAGAAAAAATCTTCCGGGATAAAAACCGCCTCTCACAAAAGTTCCCAAATGGTCTTTGATAGAGCCAACGAAGAAGGCGCTCCCCGTAAATCGGTTCCTCTTCAACGGCTTGCGAATAGCGATTGTAAAAACGAATGGTATCCATAGCCTCCTCAACAGCTTCGCATATGATGGAGATTTTTGACAAAAAAAGCAAAACTTCATTCCATTCCAGAGACTTGTCGTTTATACTTAAATTTTAATCGTTCTATGGTTCTTTTTATCCATGCATCTGGTAACTTCATTCCTATTCGCTGCATTATCAGTGACTATTCCTATTTTATTCTCGTGGGCTACGCCTTTTTTTCATAGGAAAACCTATGCGATATTTTCGCTCCTATTAACGTTCTTAGGAGCTACGTTAATCCATCATTCCTCACCGCTCATTTTGGGAACTTATCTCCTCTTGGTCCTATTATCGACGAGCTACTGGGGCCATGGGGATACGGAAGATCTCGTTTTTCAGATGCTTGCAAGTTGGATGACGGGTCTCTGTCTCCTTCAGCTGAGCCATTGGGATATCTATTGTGGTATCCTTATGCATCCATTAGGGATATCATACTTAGGCTATGCCCTGTGCCTGGGGTTATTGCCCTTTCACGGATGGTTCCAACTCTTTTGCGAACGAGCGCCGATTTCCTGTTGCCTGAGCCATTTGATTTTCGTCCGGCCCTATTTACTTCACGAATTTTGCCTAGGTGCCTCATCCGATTCTATGCGTTGGATCATCGCCATCGGCGGATCATTTTACGGAATCTATTTCGGGTTACTTGCATTCCGAAAAGAATCCCAGCTGGGTGCCATTGCCTATTTCATCCTGGCCCAAAGTGGTCTCTATTTACTTTATGCCCCTTTTGTGGTTATTCCCGAATACCTTTTATTCCCTATGGGGATAGCCCATGGAATGCTTTATCTTCTCTCCCTCCTCAGTCTGAAAGAAGGAGGAAAAGACGGTATCATTCCTGCCTCTGAAGGGTTCGCCGCCTTTGCGGTAAGGGAAAATGCAAAGCGGGAGCTTTCATTTTCCTTTCCCGCAGCCCGCGTAGCGGGCCAGAGCCCGAAGGGCTCAAAGGCGGCGAACCCGCCCGTCGAACGGAGACGGTGCCCAGAAGTAATGAAAATAAAAATGTTCTACCCCCACCTCATCACTCCAACCATAGGTCTCACAGGTGCCCTCTCCATCTGTCTCTGCGTGAAAGGTCTCTTGGCCGGAGTGTGCATTTACCTAACCCTTTTGGGAGTCCTGATCGGCAGTATTTCCTGCATATTTCTCCTGCAATTATGGCACCGATCTCACAAAAATTTCCATAACACAACGACCAAACCGCGATCGCCGGCAATTTACGAAGCCTCATCTATGCTGTATCTCATATCCTGGGGACTGCTTCAGATGGGGAGAATTTTTTGCGATCCTTACCATCATATCGTCGGTATTTGGATATTATCACCCGTATTGCTGGGGATACTATTATGGGTCTCAGTACGTTGGATCAAGAGCCTGAAACACATTCGCTGGCGAAGATGGTGGTTAGGCATCATGACGACATCACTGGCACTTTTTCTCTTCTTTCGGCTCCACCTTCAGCAAACTTCTTTCGGTGCTGTATATGGGATCGCATGCTTATTCCTTACAGGGCTTTTTCCCTTTCAACTCTTCACACCGGCTTTATTCAGGGGCAGTACCTATCGGACCATCGCCTGTATTCACCTAGGGATCAGAACAACAGGACTGCTCATGGCCTACTTAGGGCTCCATGAACCAGCCCTATGGAACGCCTCTTTCGTGAATACGTTTTATTTCTTTCCCATTGCGTCGATCCTATTGGGCTCCATTCTCGCCTTCAGAGCGGATGATCTTAGACGTTTTCTTGCCTGTAATGACGCCATTATCCACGGATTCCTAGTCCTCCATAATGCCCTATCTCCTTCTTTTCCATTTCTAGGATTCGGCTCGACCGCCTTAGCGCTTTTGTTGGTGCTATTTATCGCCTCAGGTTTTGACAATGGCACAGGAGAAATGAAGAATGAAAGCGATTTCATCGCATTATTTCACCATCATCCATGGCCAACATTTATCTGGATTATGGGCCTTATTTCCCTTTCAGGGCTCTTCCCTATCGGGCATTCCTGGCAGTGGCAGCTTCTCTCTGTTTTTTGTGCAAATCACCCCAAATGGATATTAGGATCATTGATTACCTCTATGGTCATAGTTTTCTGTAGCTATTTTCGATGGATCTATGCAGCCATAAGATATCCTTATGCAAGTGTGAAGCATCCATTATTCCGCGTAAGCAGAGTAGGCCTGGTGTTGGCTCTAATCGTCAGCCTACTCCTATGCCTATCGTGGTATTTCTCTTTTTATGAATCCTGAAAAAGAGCCACATTCTCGATGTATCGAGGTTCCACCGCTACTTTCCGGAGAACGCGCCGACAAGATGTTGGCAGCTTGCTTGCCTCATTTTTCTCGCACGAAGCTTCAAATCCTCTTTAAGGAGGGTAAAGTATTTCATGAGGGTATTCCTATCGCCGCTAAAGAGCGATTGTCGTCCGGCAAGATTTTAGAGATAAAATTTCCCCTTCCTGGGGATAAATCTAAATCCTCTATGGCAACATCTGAAATAGTACCGCTGGAAATACTCTTCGAAGATGAGGATATTTTGGTCATTTCCAAAGCATCAGGTATCGTCGTTCATCCCGGTAACGGAGCCTGTGGTTCTACTTTAGTGGAACACATTGCCCATTTCAAAATACCACTGAGCGCGGCCGGTGATGCAGATCGACCAGGAGTCGTCCATCGGCTGGATAAGGAGACTTCTGGGGCGGTGGTGTTGGCCAAGACGGACTTCGCCCATCAAGCACTGACAAATGCCTTTTCCGCGCGGAATATTCTTAAAATTTATACCACCCTCGTGAGAGGAACTCCCTCCTGCCTTTCGGGAAGTATTCGACAGCCAATAGGCCGGCATCCCGTTCACCGAACCCGCATGTGCGTTTCCCAAGAAGGTCGGCCGGCACGTTCAGATTGGAAGGTTTTGGAAACTTTTGGCGGTCAATATAGCCACGTGCAGGTCCAAATTTTTACTGGGCGAACACATCAAATCCGTATACACATGCAACACCTGGGCTTTCCCATCCTAGGGGACAAAACCTATGGTTATCGCGTTTACGCCTCTGATCCTTGCTCCTTTAATCGCGTGATGCTCCACGCTCATCAACTTGAGATTCCTCATCCGGTAAGTGGTCAACGCATGGCCTTTTTTGCCCCACTTGCCATTGATTTTCAGGAAAAACTAGATTTTCTAAGATCCCATTTTCATCATCCCTAGCATTACTCCTCTGCCATGCACCCAAGTATTCATCCGAAAAATGCAATTCTCATTGCATCAACATCACAAAAAATAGCCACTGACCGCGGTTCCGTTGTGTTGCGGTGGCTACAGAAACTTTTTCCGCAACCAGAAATTTCACTCCATTATGACAATGCTTTTACTTTCCTCGTGGCGGTCATACTTTCGGCACAGTGCCGCGACGACCGCGTGAACCAGGTAACACCGAAGCTCTTTGTGCGAGCGGATTCGCCGGAAAAATTCAGCACAGTCCCTATCGAGGAACTGGAAAACTTTATCCGGCCCTGTGGTCTGTTTCGCCATAAGGCAAAATTTTTAAAACGATTGGCCGAAGAATTAGTTTCACATCACGCAGGGAATGTCCCTGCTTCATTAGAAGACCTGGAGAAGCTTCCAGGTGTCGGCCATAAGACTGCCTCTGTCGTCGCGAGTCAATTCTTTGGCCAGGATGCCTTTCCGGTCGACACGCATATCCATCGCTGCGCCCGACGCTGGGGATTGAGCCATGGTAAAAATGTACGCCAAACAGAAAAAGACCTATGCTCCCTTTATCCCAGAGAACTATGGCGGATATTGCACATCCAGATCATCCTCTACGCACGAAAGTATTGTCCCGCCAGAGGCCATAAAAGCGAAATATGTCCCATCTGCTCGGAATTGAGCTCCTAGAATATGTCGTCAAATAAAAGATTGATAAAGGGAGAAAAGAAAGTAGAAAGAAAGAATGGGAAAAAGGACACATAGGAGACTTGTTTCTGCATTCAACATCCTCTCTATCTCTCTTTTTATTGCCTGATTTGGACGATACCTTTTAGGGGGTGATTTATGGACTTTACCCCAGCAGCGTCTCAGATCGACTGGCGGGTTTGCCGCCTTTGAGCCCTTCGGGCTCTGGCCCGCTACGCGGGCCGCGGCTAGAAAAAATGAAAGCTCCCACTTTGCATTTTTTCCTAGCCGCAAAGGCGGCAAACCGAATACTCCCGACAAAAAGGATTTTCAAAAAAAATATTCCCAGTGGAATGAACTTCCCTAAAAACCAAACATTCCCGCTGGAAGGACTTTCTCCAAGAATGACATAGCCTGGAAACAGCTTTACATTTGCATTCTCGAAATCTTTATCACCATCATGGTAAAAAGATGATGAACCAATATCTAGAATCTTTGAAACCCTTCTACGACATCGTGATCATCGGCAGTGGGCTCGGTGGCTTAAGCGCTGCCAATTACCTCGGTAAGTTGGGACACAGCGTCCTACTCCTCGAACAGCACTTCCAATTGGGTGGCCTAGCAGCTTGGTTTAGGCGAAAAGGAGGACATATCTTCGATACTTCGCTCCATGGCTTCCCCGCCGGCATGATAAAATCCTGCCGAAAATATTGGTCCCAAGAAATCGCCAATGCCATCGTCCAATTGAAGCGCATCCGGTTCATAAACCCTCAATTTTCACTCAAAACCTCTTTCACCCGTGAGGACTTTTCACGCATCCTGATAGAACATTTTGGTATCTCTCCTTCGACCGTAGAAGCTTTTTTCAAAAATCTTCGGGAAATGAATTTTTACGATAATTCCCAAGAGACGACCCGAAATATTTTTGAAAAATTCTTCCCAAAAAGAGACGATATCCACCGATTCCTCCTCGAGCCCATCGCCTATGCCAATGGTTCCGGTCTAGAAGATCCTGCCATTAGCTATGGCATCGTCTTCTCTAATTTCATGGATCGAGGGGTATATACTTTTGAAGGAGGAACTGATCACCTAATCGAAGTCATGACCAACGAGCTGCTCTCCCATGGCGTCGACATTCGAACACGCTGCCAAGTGGAAGAAATTTTAGTAGGTGGCTTAGAACAACCTTCTGTCATCGGTGTCCGTGTCGGCGATACTTTCATCCCGTGCAGAATAGTCATTTCCAACGCCAACATCATAAAGACGATTGAGCACTACCTCCATCCTTCCATACTTCGGGGGGATTTGGAAACACAACGCCAGCAGGTCCGCATCAATACCAGTTCCTGCCAGGTCTATCTTGGGATAAAATCCGGCGAAGTGATTCCGGACATCGGAGATTTAATATTCTATTCGGAAAATGACCATTTCGGTAGTGATGAACTACTCGATTTTCATACGAAGAGCCGCACATTTTCCATCTATTATCCCAAAACAAGACCGCAAAATGAGCCTCACTACACAATTGTGGCTTCCATGAATGCCCGATGGGAAGATTGGAATTCTTTGGATGAAATTTCCTATCGAAGGGAAAAGGAGCGCATGATTGAAGATACGACCATGGCACTTGAAAAACTTATCCCGGGTATCCGCTCGAAAATAGATTGGAAAGAAGCCGCCACGCCGAAAACATTTCACCGCTACACGGGACATCCCAAAGGAACTTCCTTTGGAACAAAATTTGAAGGACTAAATATTTCCATGCACCTATCGGAATATATTCATGGACTTTATCACACCGGTTCCGTCGGCATCATCATGTCCGGTTGGCTTGGAGCCATGAACTACGGGATCATCACCGCACATAAAATCGCCGGCATACTCTGCAAAAAAAACGATTTCGCTGAACTCTTAAAACAGTAAAATAAAAAGCGAAGAGATAAAATTCTCTTCGCTCGAAATGGGAAAATAAAGTAATCTCAGTAAGATATTCTTAATTTCCATCGAATACGGGAATTCCAATTTTATCTAGCGCAAACATATCCGATTCTACTAATTCCCGAATCTTCGCCGCTTCGGTCAAACTCTCAGAGAAACGAACTATATGTAGCTGAAAGAATAATTTAATAAAATCTTCTAACTCGACTAACAGTTCTCTATTATAGATACGCGCGATCTGTCCGTGACCTAGGTCATACAATAATTTAAAATCTAAAAATATATAAAACAATGCCTCAACAGGTTCCGGGATCCAACCTACGGAAGTTCCCGAAAAGGTAACACCTTTTTTACCGAAAGAATTATTGAGTACCGTATATAAGAGCGATTTCAATTCCGAGGAAATATGATGAATATCTATAAAGGCAGTTAGGCTTTGGCCGTAAGCCTTATGCAAATTATTTCCAAAGACTGTTGGTACGGCCTTTCTCGTATCATAGATAACATTCCAGACTTTTGCCTTTAGATTTTTTACAAATAGTATCAAGGGGCTATTTTCATCTTTTTGCTTTAGAAAAGCAAAAAAATCTTTTCCATATTTGACACAATTTTTAAAGAAATCCTCAGGAGTGTTTTCGCTTTCTAAAGTTTCTTTTAAAAACACAGCATTAAGGCCATCGAGATCGGCTGTTGCTAAATTTCCAAATAAATCTGGTATACCTTCCCAAAAAGACTGAGTTTCATAAAATCCAACCTTGCTGTTTGCCTGTCCCGGTAAAGTACCCACATACTCCTCCAATTTGGAGGAAATATTTGGCAAAACAGAAACAATATCCAAAGCCACCACCATCTCAGATCTCGATAAAGGATCCGCACAGACAATAGAACCCAGCGCAGATGCGCATAATGCAATATTAATACTTTTTCTACCTATCATATCTCTTCCTATCTTAATTACATTTACAACCCAAAACAAGGGCCTTTTTCAGAAAAAGGAAATATTCCCTCTATGTCAAGTGTGACCTGCGTAAAGTGATAAAATCATTTTCCGCTATTACTTTCTTGCCAAAAGCAATTTCGTTTTGCGAATATCTTTTTCCTGGAGAGATGACAGAGTGGCCGAATGTGTCCGACTCGAAATCGGATGTACCAGCGATGGTACCGAGGGTTCAAATCCCTCTCTCTCCGCCAAGATTTTATTTCGGGAGGGTACTGCCGATGTGTGAGAGCCGCAATACAATGGGACGGAGCCGAGAGCTGATTTTCAAGAGCGCACCCTGCCGGTGCCACAGGTATAGGTAGTTTCATTCGGTTCGCCGCCTTTGCGGTAAGGAAAAATGCAAAGCGGGAGCTTTCATTTTTCCTTACCGCGGCCCGCGCAGCGGGCCAGAGCCCGAAGGGCTCAAAGGCGGCGAACCTGTCGGCTGGACCTCGTTCCCTAAATTGCGATTTTCCACAGGCCCATCGTAATCCCCTTGGCTGTCTTTGGATCCCTTTGGGATCGCCCGCTACGCGTGCCACAAGGGAGGGAAAGGGAATACTTTCCCTTTGCCAGAACAGATGCCCGTACAAACATCGAGTTTTCCGCTATACACTCGATTTAAAATTCTTCCGAGGAGGAATGGTACTCGAAGCCAACGCCATTTTCGGTACTGTCTTTGCAATAGAGAAAATGAGGAATCTCATTTTTTCTATTGTGGCCCGTAAAACGGGCGCTCCCGAAAGCAGAGCTGGCCAAAGACAATGACTACCCTATGGATTTTTAGGGAAATATTCCACCTAAGACAGGTGCATTGAGATGTCTTTAAGCCGTCAAGGTATCACACATACTAACTCCTGAGAGATGACTTCTGGGTTTCCTGGTGCCAGAGGGCGGGATTGAACCGCCGACCAAAGGCTTATGAGTCCTCTGCTCTACCACTGAGCTACCCTGGCTTTAAACAGCTTTGATTCTAGTAATGGAAAGCTCTGCTTGTCAACTGTTTTGGCCCAAAATGGATATTCTTCAGGCAGATCGAAAATCGTTTACCGCCTTTGCGGTAGGGAAAATGTAAAGCGAGAGCTTTCATTTTCCTTTACCGCAGCCCGCGCAGCGGGCCAGAGCCCAAAGGGCTCAAAGGCGGTAAACCAACTGAATAACCGGAGACGTCGGTCAAAAATAATACCTGAACCTCAATAGCGCTTCCGAACACCGTCTCCAACAGACCGGCGGGTTTGCCGCCTTTGGCTCCCTTCGGGAGCACCCGCAAAGCGGGTCATGCCGAAAAACCATGAAGACCCCCTTCCTGGTTTTTCGGCACAAAGGCGGCAACCCCATACCTCAAGGCAAATCCTTAACTTTAAAGCTTGAGCAGGAGAACAGAGATTCACAGTATTCCTTTCCATAGAAGATCATGAGCACTTTTTTCGTTATTATTTTTTCAACCATCCTCATTCTGGTGAGCCTCTTCAGTGTCCTCATCATCCTCATGCAACGGCCTAGCGAAGACGCCGGTATGGGAGCTACTTTAGGAAGCGGAACGGTCACATCTATTTTTGGCGGTGAGGCCGGCAATGTACTCCACCAATGGACTGTCGTCTCGACGATTCTCTTTTTCACCCTCTCCTGTCTTCTTTCCATGCTGTACATAGCCCGCGAAGGGAAAAAAGGAAGCGTCATGGATTTCATCGCTTCGCCGACCATTTCGTCCGGCCTATCCCAAGAAGAAGCAGCAAGAGAAGAAGTAACGGGAGGAGATGATAATCCCAAAGAGGCTGAAATAGAAATAAAAGAAGAGGAAAAAGCAGAAATTTTTCTGGAAAATTCCGAAGAGCACAGCGAGGAAATTTAGACCATCTCTCCCCCATGTACCGCTACCTCTTCTGCTTCTTTTTCCTCTGCATTAGTTCCTGCCCTGAGCTGTGGGCTGTACGTCATGCACGGCTATTGCCTCCGTCGGAGGCAATAGAAACTTGGAGGAATTTCTTCAGGCAAAAACTTGAATTCATGTGTGTAGGTATTAGCTGGAAGGACTCAATTTCCAATGCTAATAATTCAGCTCAAGGAGCTTGCCAGCTCCACCTACGCCCAACAGAGGATGGCATCGAAGGCCAGTGGAGTTTTAATGGAAAATGCAGATTTTTTTATAAAATATCTTCCCTGAATGGGATGTGGCAAGAATATACCGTCGACGGTTCCTCGGTCATCAGAGAAAATCCATCACAACTTCTTTTGGAATGCGGGAATTTAAGTTTATTCGATCTTTCCATGCCTTTTTTATACTGGGAAACGGTGAACTACTTGGGCCCTGACCGTGTTCTCGGTCGACCCGTACAGCGATTTTTACTCCAACCCAATGCCTCTCAAAGGCGACAGAACATTGCCGTCTCATCGGTAGAAATCGCTCTGGATCCCACTTGGAATATTTGGCTAAAAATCATCTATAGAAACGCCGATGGAAAAATTTTACAGTATGCCAATGTATTGCAGTTGCGAAAGATTAGCTCTTCTGATTTCGAGGAAATCGTGGATTTTATAACATTTCCCGCTCGTACAAAAACCCGATTGGCATTACAATATCGCACCGATGAGGTGACCTCCGACCCTATTTCTTCCAAGGAAAAAACATCTTTTATTGCGAATAAGTAGCGCTCCTGTTTTTATGGATAACATAGCGGTCATCGACATCGGAAGTGGCTCCACCAAGATGTCATTATTTGAGCGAACAGGCAATCAGGTTCATCTGTTGAAGACGTGGTTTCGAGATTTGCGTCTCAAAAATATTGGAGAAGCGGAAATTTCATCCCAAACCATCCAGGCATTGCAAGATATTCTTCGGGAATATGTTCAAGTGGCCGATGATCTTAATATTCAAGCGCTGTTTATCGTCGGAACTGAGGCCCTGCGAGCCTCAAAACGCCGTGATGAAATTTGTCAAAAAATTCAAGCTAGTATTGGGAAAAATATTCACGTCCTTTCCGGAACCCAAGAAGCGGCCTATCTTTTGGAAGCCGTTCGCCATGAAGCGCATCAACACCACACGACAAGTTTTTTGGCGATGGACATTGGCGCCGGTAGCCTCGAACTCAATCTGGAAGAAGGTGAAAAATTCAAAACTTCGGCCAGTTTTCCACTGGGTATCATAGCGATGGCTTCACGACTTCACCTCGATGAGAACCTCAGAATTTCATCCCAAAATGTTGAACAAATTTACAGCGAAATACAAAAATTTCTTTCGAATCCACCTTTCCCACAGCCCTCTCGCGAGGCAATTCTCATAGGAACCGGTGGCAATTTCTGGGCCATTCGGCAATTGCTTTCATTAGCTCCTTTCCAGGCGCTGCATCTTCCGGCACTTAAGGCATTGGCACAAGAACTTTCTGAATTGAGCCATGAGGAGCG
>JAIRRP010000002.1 GCA_031255915.1 Puniceicoccales bacterium
TCGTAAGGGCGTTGAGATTTTCTGTTGATCTTCGGCGGAATGATGGGGACAATGCCGCGGGCGGAAAGGGATAATATCATCGGAATCATAGGCTTTATTGGTTGCCTAATTTTGACGACACCCTCTAGGCCTGTAGGACTACTCATTTTCCCTCTGGCCATCGGAATGCCTGAGCTGATTGCGCCTTTAGGGTGGAGAGATCGACATCGATGAGGCAGCCGTTGAGCCGCACGTCTTCCGTTGCTACTTCCGTGGTATAAGGAGCATTTGTCTGGAAACGTTGGAGTATGCCTTCAATTTTGTGACCGATGACGGAATAAAAAGGACCACACATTCCCACATCTGTCATATAAGCAGTTCCGCCGTCTAATACGTGGGCATCGTTAGTTTGGATATGGGTATGTGTTCCCAATACCGCAAGTGCTTTCCCATTGAGGAACCATCCTAGGGCGACCTTTTCAGCTGTTGTTTCGGCATGGACATCGAAAATCCAAGTATCTATCTCCGGATGCTGTTCGATAAGAGTGCCGGTGGCTTCAAAGGGTGATCCGACCATCATTTTTATAAATTCTCGGCCTAGGACGCACGCAATGCCGATATGTTTCCCGTGAAATGGAATATCGATCCAGGAGGCACCCGGTGTCGACGCCACGAAGTTGGCCGGGCGGCATACAAATGGCAATGCATCGATCTCGTTGACAAATTCCTTTTGTCCCCACACGTGATTGCCTAGGGTAATGGCACAAATGCCAGCATTCTGAAGTTCGAGAGCAATTTTACTCGTGATGCCAGAGCCCTTGTCAGAGGCAGCATTTTCGCCATTGGCGATAATAAAATGAGGGTGAAATTTTTCTTTTATCAATGGTAGCTGCTCGACGACATAACGTCTCCCAGGCTTCCCAAAGATATCACCGAGAAATAAAATACGTGCTGAAGAAACAGAGGTCATAGTGGTCTTTAATTGTGTCCTAGAGGATGTCGTCAAAATTAGATAACCAAAAGAGAGATGGAGCGAACGTGAAATGCAGAAACAAGTCTCCTATATGTCCTTTTTTCCATACCTTCTCTCTCCTTCTTTTTCTCCCTTTATCAATTTTTTATTTAATGACATGCTCTAGGCGCTGAATTTGCTTCCATAGAAGCATGCTCGTAAAAGCCATAAGTAAAGACAGAATGCGTCCCATAAAAAAACGCACGAAAACGCGATCTATTATTTCCAGATAGCTGAGATATTTCTTAAAAAATAAAGACCATGAGCGCACGTACATAGTGAATTTTTATCGATAAGAACTATATTATAGAATAGCTATCTCCATCGCTGTGATGGATTCATGAGTCCATTTATCGTTATGGGTTGCAAATTTCATCGGCTTTGAAAAAACGGCGCATTTCGATCTTGGCATTTTGAGGACTGTCCGAGGCATGAGCGATATTGCGCATTTTATCCGTCCCATAGGTCTTTCGGATAGTACCTGGAGCTGCAGCTTGAGAGTCTGTTGCCCCTAATATCTCACGGACATGGGCGACGCAGTTTTCTCCTTCGAGGATCATGAGAATGACTGGCGAGGAGCTCATGAAGTCTATGATTTCGGAAAAGAATGGTAAATGGGCGAGATGGGCATAATGTTCGCGGAGTACGACATCGGAGAGGCGTGTCATCTTGCAGGCGATGATGAAAAATCCAGCGCTCTCGAAGCGAGAGATCACGTCGCCAGCGTGTTTATTTTGCAGGCAATCTGGTTTCAGGATGATAAACGTGCGTTCCATAGTATGTGTTGTTTTATTTTTATCTGAAGAGGTAATGGGTACCGTGAATTGAGTATGTGAAATGGGTGGATCCTTATCGGCCATTGGGAGTGAAGTCGCAGCGACCGATGTTGGCTCCATAGAAATATTCGATGGAGCTTCTTCTGCCGAAAGGAAGCTGGTGAAAGCGATGACAGCGATACAGCAATGAGCATATCTGACAGAATAAAGGAAATTCCGAAACATGTAGACCAAAAATAGAGACCCAGAGATGAGTTGTCCTCTTCGTGTTTTCATTGGAGCACCTAGAATTCTTTAGGCATGTGCTTTGGTCTCCCAGATACGTTTTTCTTTTACTTGAACGGCTTCTTTGCCGACGCGCTGGCGTAGGTAATACAATTTGGCACGCCGCATGATGATGCTTTCCCGTTCGACTTCAATTTTTTCAATTTTTGGCGAATGGAGTGCAAATACCCGTTCGATTCCCTCTCCAAAAGAGACGCGACGGACCGTAAATGATGCGTGTATGCCAGAACCACGGCGAGCGATGACGATGCCGGAAAAAATTTGTACGCGTTCTTTGTCCCCTTCCCGGATTTTAATATGAACGCGGACACCATCGCCGATTTTAAAAGTATCGCGATCGGGTTTTAGCTGCTCTTGAGTAATTTTTTGAATAATCGCATTCATCGTAGACTTCCTATCAATTAACGGGTTAGGCTACTAAGAGATTTCCATCGAAATCAATCCTTTTTATTATGCTTTTGCCATGTGCTCCAAATATCTTGTCGGCGTTCTCGTGTGCGGAGCATGCGCTGTTGGCTACGCCATTGCTGGATAGCCTGATGATTTCCTGAGAGAAGAATGGGTGGTGCCGGCCACCCTCGGAAGATTTCCGGACGGGTATATTGCGGAAATGAGAGCAGATTATCCGTGAAACTATCCTGCTGAAGGGATTCCTCATCGCCTAGAACTCCAGGGATATACCTTATGAGTGCATCCATGACCACCGTGGCGGCCAATGTTCCGTTTGTGATGACGTAGTCGCCGATGGAGATTTCTTCATCCACGAGATGTTCCCTTACGCGCTCGTCGATGCCTTCATAGTGCCCGGAGAGAAAGATGAGATGTTCCTTTTGGGAAAGTTCTTTGGCCTTAGGGGTGGAAAACTTGTTCCCTTCAGGGGAAGGGTAGATGATGTAGGAGTGATGGTGGTTTTGGCGAAGATTTTCCACAGCTTCAAAGAGCGGTTCAGGTTTTAATAGCATCCCTGCGCCGCCGCCGAAAGGACGATCGTCGGTGATGGCATGCTTCCCTTTGGCCCATTTGCGGAGGGAGTGGGTTTGGATATGGACAAGCCCTTTCTTTTGGGCTCTCGCGATCATGCTCGTCGATAGGAAACCATCCAGCATCTCGGGAAATAGCGACACGACATCTATAAACATCTCAAATTGGACGGAGATAAGATAAAAGGGGAATCGCTATCGCAGTCTTAGCAGCGCAGTGAA
Source organism: Puniceicoccales bacterium (assembly GCA_031255915.1). Lineage (GTDB taxonomy): Bacteria > Verrucomicrobiota > Verrucomicrobiia > Opitutales > JAIRLG01 > JAIRLG01. The sequence continues at coordinate 3,255 of JAIRRP010000002.1, forward strand.
GTTTAACGTACTCCACGGCGTGTCTTGCAGATAAGGGTATGGACGGTATCCGTCGGCTTAGCTCCTACACTCATCCAATAATCTATGCGATCCATGTCGACGGTGTAAAATGGCGTCTGTCCTTTGGCTTGAGGATTATAATTACCGACTTTTTCGACAAAACGTCCGTTACGGCGTGCGGTCGATTCCGCCACAACAATCTTATAGGCGGGATTATGTGCCGAACCATGACGTTGCAATCTGATCTTTAGAGCCATAAATTTTCTGAATCCTCCACCGGCAGCCAAGGAGAATCATTTTCCCTGTCAATGTATTTTAGAAGCTAACTGCGCGGGATAGGAAGGCATCATTCTAAAGAGTGTCGTTAAAATCAGGAAGCGAAAAGAGAGATGGAACGGATGTGGAATGAGGAAACAAATCTCCTATGTGTCCTTTTTCATACCTTCTCTCCTTCTTTTTCTCCCTTTGTTAATCCTTTTTGATGACACTCTCTAGGGGTTTATTTCGCCTATCGATTTTTATGGACCAGGGCCACCTGACTGCATTTTCCTGTATCCTCCGTCATCCCCTCTTCTCGGTTTTACTGGTGCGAGCGAAGAGGTTCGAACTCTCAACATCCACCTTGGCAAGGTGGCACTCTGCCAATTGAGCTACGCTCGCCACAGACAGGTCTCACAAGTGAATATCGGGCATATGGAGTCAACTGTAAAATCATCGATCTTCTTGGAATCTTGGAATTTTGCTGCCCTAGGCATCCTCTGGGGGACCGTCTCAGGTGAACCGGCGGGCCTGCCGCCTTTGAGTCCTTCGGACTCTGGCCCGCTACGCGGGCCGCGCTAAAGAAAAATGAAAGCTCCCGCTTTGCATTTTTCCTTAGCGCAAAGGCGGCAAACCGAATATCCGAAGCCTTAGAGGATGTCGTCAAAAAAGGTTAACAAAGGGAAAAAGAGAGGGAAGAAAGATGGAATGGAAAAGAGGATACATAGGAGACATAACCTATTAGATGACCTATTAGATGAGTGGAACAAGATGAGAAGGTTGCTGTCTAGTTTTGACGACACTCTCTGCACTTTGTGGCATCTGTGCAATGGCCAAAAGCTTAAAAATCACAAAGTTACTCAGGCATTGCATCTTAAGATTTACACTAAGAAGAGGCTTCAGGCGAAGAGCTGAGGATCCAGGGTAATTTTTTCTAGAACAGATTTGGGGCCGGCGAGCAGTAGAACATCATTCACCTCTAAAGCAGTCGAGGTATCAGGAGCTGTAATGCGTAATCCACGACGCTGAA
>JAIRRP010000041.1 GCA_031255915.1 Puniceicoccales bacterium
AAAACATTTTCATAATGCGCCACCTCGTAGCGCTGAAAATCCACATCCATGGTGCGATATTCCATGACATCCCAACGATAAAATTCCACCTGGGGACGCTGCGCCAAAAAGGCCAAAGAAGCCTGCTTCAATGCCATGCGTTTTTTCTTTGTCAGACTCTCAAAACCCGGCACTAATGCCTTATCACTGCGTACGCGGACTTCAATAAAAACAGTGATTTCTTCCTCTTGCGCTATCAGATCAATCTCTTTATGGCTGTAACGCCAATTGCGATGAGTGATTTGAAACCCTTTCTCTTCAAGGAAAACCGCTGCCAGATTTTCGCCCCGCAGGCCACATCTTTTTTGAAACCCTTTTGCCAAACAAGACATTTACCCTACCTTAGAAAGCTATGTAATTCACAAGGTCGAGAAAATTTTTGCTTCACATGGACATTTACCTGGAGCCGGGAATGAGATTCGAACTCATGACCCACGCATTACGAATGCGTTGCTCTACCAACTGAGCTATCCCGGCAATTCACCCCCTTCTCTGGAGCCGACTGTCAGAATCGAACTGACGACCGTCCGCTTACAAGGCGGGTGCTCTACCAGCTGAGCTAAGTCGGCCACCATTCTCATGGTGGGTCGACTGGGACTCGAACCCAGAACCAATGGCTTAAAAGGCCACTGCTCTACCATTGAGCTACCAACCCTTAACTGAAAGCCGCAACTTAGAAGCTCCTCCTGAGCTGTCAATGACGAAAGACTTTCAAGAGCGTTGACGTAAGTAATAGTCCCTCAAGCCGTCGCCTAAAAAATTGAGGGCTAAAAGCGTGATGACAAAAAATAAACTAGGGATCAACAATAGCCATGGATAAATGCCTATAAATTGCACCCCGTCTGCAATCAATACTCCCCAGGAACTCTGCGGTGCTTGGACCCCCAGTCCCAGAAAACTGAGAAAGGACTCGAGCAGCATGATATTGGGAAGCGTCAAAGTACCATAGACGAGCAAGGTATCCACGAGATTGGGATAGATATGCAAGCGCAGGATATTCCATGTGCTCTGGCCCAATAATCTAGAACTTTGTACAAATCCTCGATCGCGAAGAAGATTTACCTCTGCCCTGACAATTCTCGCCGGCGTCAACCATTCAATCGCCCCAATGGCTAGGAATAAAGCCAAAATGTTCCGGCCCACAATGGTCATGAGGAGGATGACAAAGAGCGTCAGTGGTAATGGGTAAAGGATATCCACGAAGCGCATCATCAACATATCCACATTGCCGCCCACATAACCCGACACAGAGCCATAGAGCGTTCCAATCAAAAGTGCCGTTAACGTCGCCACCGCTCCAATAGAAAGGGAAATGCGCCCACCGTATAAAACCCTGGCACATAAATCTCTTCCTAACATATCCGTCCCAAACCAATGCCCCCAACTGGGAGCCGTAGCCCCTAAAGAGATATTCTGTTCATCGTAATGATAGGAGAGAAAAAAAGGGACTACAAAGCAGACAAATGTCAAGACGATGAGAAAACTAACCGAAATCCACAAGCGTTGATGTTGCCAAAATCCTGATTTTTTGGAAATTTCCATATGTTTGGGAAAGAAGAAAAGAACACAGAACCTCTTGATGCAGTTACATGGTCATCCCACCATCGACTGTCAAGACTTGTCCTGTCATATAAGCCGCCGCATCAGAGCATAAAAAAGCCGTTAAGGACGCAATATCCCGCACGGACCCAATGCGCTTCATGGGAATCATTTTTATAAACTCAGCGGCCCATTTCTCATGGATGGAGCGCGTCATATCCGTCTCGATAAACCCCGGAGCAATAGCATTGACGCAAACACCGCGGGAAGCCACTTCTCTCGCGACGGACTTCGTAAATCCTATCAAGCCAGCCTTGGCAGCCGCATAATTCGCCTGACCCGCATTTCCTATTTTCCCGATGACTGACGATATACTGATGATGCGACCCCAACGTTTCTGCACCATAGCATAAAGTAAACTCTTCGTCCATAAAAAGGCACTGGTCAGATTAGTCTGAATGACATCATCCCAATCTTCATGGGACATTCTTATGGTCAATGCATCGCGGGTAATACCAGCATTATTGATAAGAATATCGATTCCTCCTAGGCGACTGAGCATATCCTCGCAAGCTCCCTTTACCGCTACGCGATCCGTCACATCGACCGCCATTGCCTCTGCACTTCCGCCTTGGTCATGAATACTCTGTGCCACACGCTCGCAGTTCGCTGCCGTACGACTCACACATACCACATGCGCTCCCTGTTGTGCTAACGTACGGGCGATTTCCTCACCAATACCACGCCCTGCGCCAGTAACCAATGCCTTTCGAGACTCCAACGATAACTGGATCATGGAATCTCAACATTGGGATTCAAATTCTTTCGTCAAGCGACGTTTCATTTAAAATATTACCATTTCAAGCTTGACTCAAAATCTTCTATCAAAGATACCGAGTCCTATGTCTTTGGTTTTACTTAGAAGTATGCGAAAAATTTTTGCCTTTTCCATTTTTCTTAAGAGAGGTATGAGATATGGAAAAATTGTGATGCTATTAGGAGCATCTATGGCTGTTTTGTCGGCTACACCACCCTTTTACTATTCGGAATCACCCAATATAAGCGGTCGTTATATATCTTCAGATGCAAACTTTTCTCTGGGAAAAGTCATTCGACTCCAAGGGAAAATTCCAGTATTCGTGAGAAAGCTTTTAGATATAAAGACAAAAACACTGTCACAAGAAGTGACTCAAGCGCTTCAACAGCTCTCACCAGAGCTCATGAATGTGATGCTGCGACTAGGCTGCTTTCAGCCAGAGCTCAATGGCTCTTTAAAATTGCTTTATCCGCTTTGCATCCACCTCATTGGTTGGGATTTTCCTCTTCCAGAAAACCCTCAGCCAATACCGCTGCGCTTCCCCGATGATTGGAATAACAATCCTTTCGCTCTTTACCCAGTGAACGCGCATTTCTTTCCCAATTGGGATAATGCCGGTTCTGAAGATACTCTTGTTCTTAAAAAGAGACTATTCCCCTCCCCTTGGATTTTCTGCACAAAAGCTGCCTCTTATCAAGTCATCACTAATGATTCTCCGTGGGCTATTTTTACATTCTTTCCAAAAAAACTTTTCATCACGCTAAATCTTCATCCCCATCAAGAAATTCTAGCAGATCAGCTCGGACATCTACATTCAACTGATTCCTTCAATTGGGATGCTGTCCGAGATATATTCAGTTTACCAAACATCGCTTCTAGGGGAACCGTTACCGCTTTAAATGCAGCCATTCAGGAAGCAAGTATTTCCACTGTTTTTGAACTATTGGCCAAAAAAAAGGAATGGCAACTTGTGGAGGAGGAAACGACAGGTGTTCAAGAATTTCACAATTCCGAAAGTCAATTCATTCTGTCATCACCTTTAGACCAAGAAAATTTAAGAAAATTAGCCTACTTTGAAGAGTTAATAAAAGAGCTCGATACTCGCGATCTTAACGAAACAGAGTATTCTGAAGCACTCTTGTGTCTCGCCACCTTATGGCAAAAAGTTTTTCCGGAAATTCCGGTGCATTTGCGTCTTCTAGGTTCAACAAATACAAGCGCCACTAGAAATCTTCCAGTGCAAGATGATAACAGCGTGGCTCCCCCGCCGCCTCCTCCACCACCACCGCCGCCGCCTCCTCCTTCAGTACCAATAATACGTAACCAGCAACCTGCTGTAAATTTTCACCTTCTCGATCGGGATGAAATTATAGCCACCATAGGGAATGATGTGGGTACCATCCAAATTTCGGTAACTCAAGTCGTAAGAAGAAGTGGAAGGTATTGGAAAGTGGATTATGAAGGGAAAAGTATTTTTCTCAAAAGCCCAATAGCCGTAAATAAGTTAGTCAGTATATTAAAAAAAGAATGGGATAAAATTTTCAATTTTGATTTTAAGGAATTGTCTTCAGAGGATTTATGTTCGCTCTATGAATATCTTTTCGGGAAAAATCAACTTCCTACAAGCGACAGTCTTGAAATGCTAGACCTAGCTTCTGGAATCGTTTCCAGTAACCTTCAGCATGAAAGAAAACCAGACTATCAAACGATCTTTTCCTCTCAAAATGATTCCATTACCCATACGCAAATAGCGATGGTATCAAGAAGAATAGGAATGGGAGGGAATGATGATGATAGCGATAGCGTATCTAATAGTAGCGACTGGTAGTGGTAGCAATGATTGCCAATAGTAATTCTAGCAATATGGGCGAATTTTTTCCAATTTTATTATGAAATATCCAAAATTTTTTTTACTAAGTATCGTAGTGCTTATGTCGATACAAGCACTACCGGCAAAACTCAATGATCGTATTGTTTCTTATCTAGGCCACTCTCCTATTAAGGAGAAGGAAATTAAACGGCTAAGTGATTTTTATACACACGAAATATCGCTTCTCCAAAGGTTGGGCTTTTTAACAGGAACAGATCAAATTGATGGTGACTTTCCATATCCTGTGGAATTTTATCTTAAGTTAATTCCTAATACAATCACATCGCTCGCCCTAAAAGATATCCTTTCATCCATGGAATGGGGCGAAGAAGAAAAAATTGTCGCGCTCGTTTCCTCTTCTGCTACCCAACCGCAACTAGTCTGCAAGCATGAGCATAATGAAGCGCTTCATATTCACTCACTTCCGTCGCCTTTCATTTCATGCACAAAGGAATCTTTACTTACTTTCGATCCTGAAATTTCCAAGAATGATTTTAGTGTCCTCATTATTTCGTTTCCAAAATTCAGCACTACTGTAATCCGATGCCATGTGCTTACTACAAGAGAACAACCATTATTTAATCTTGATGCGCTGGCATTTACTTTTGAAAAATTACCAAGTGATTCTCCTTATAAAAGCTTCCTCAAGGAAGCTAACCAACAGCCTTTTGGCATAAAAGCCATTTTCCTACACGAAATCCTTAAGCTTATTAGCGAAGCCGGCCAAGCCAGCCAAGCAACTCGAGATGCGGCTCAAAATTTGCAGAAAATCCTTGATACTCATTCAATGAAGACATCTACGTCTTTAGAGCCCGATCCGCCGTTGTCAGCATCATCACCATCACTCCCGCCGCCGCCACCACCACCACCACCTCCTCCCTCTTCTCTTCCTCTTCCTCTTCTTTCTCCTTCTTCGGCATCGATGTTACGAGCACCAGTAGGAAAACCAGCACCAGCAGGAAACGCAGTATCCAAACAGCTATCCCATACCGATATTATAAAAAATGACAGCACCATCGCTAAAGAGTTGGGCTATGAACAACAGAACATGGGAACCTATAATGCTGCCAAAAGATACGCCCAGAAATACAGCATCGGTGTCCCTAGCTCTAACGAGTGGCAGCGTTTAAAAAGGGAAGCAACTCAGAATGGCTATCAAACAGGTGCTCTGGTTG
>JAIRRP010000050.1 GCA_031255915.1 Puniceicoccales bacterium
TCGGCGGCAGAGCTTCTGGTTTCTTCGATACGGTGGGATGATTCCTGGCGAGAGGATGCGGTTCAGCATTCGGTTGCCTTTGTGCCGTGGGATGGGAAGCGTCATGGAAGTGGTGTTTCCTCCTGAAGAGATCATATGCCTATGCATCTCGAAGTTGAGCGCCATATTTTGAGCACCGTCTCCACCCAACGAGCGGGCTTGCCGCCTTTGAGCCCTTCGGGCTCTGGCCCGCTGCGCGGGCCGCGGTGAGAAAAAATGAAAGCTCCCGCTTTGCATTTTTTCTAGCCGCAAAGGCGGCAAGCCGAATACCCACGAAAATATTTCGGATCCATGACCCAATAACTTCTTGACGGAATGCCTCTTTCACGCACCGTGCGTAGAATATTCATTTCACGATAGGTTTAGAAAATGGCCGTTCCAAAGCGTAAGCAATCCAAACAGAGAAGTCGTAAGCGTCGTGGCGCCAATCATTTTGCTATGCCCCAGTTCGCCAAAGATCCTAATGACGGCAGTACCTTCCTGCCTCATCATATCCATCCCAAGACAGGTATGTATCGCGGTCGTCAGGTGATCGATATGGAGGCGAACTGAGAGCCTCTTTCCCTGTCATCAAGATCGAAAGTGGATCACTAAAGTCCTATGTGCTTGGGGTTTATAAATTTTTTCGTAAAATAGTATTCCCATGAAAGAGTCTCCATTGGTGTCCCCTACGTATGGAGGTGTTGCCATCGACATGATGGGATCCGATCTGGGGCCAGAGGAACTTTTCGATGGAGTGCGACTGGCACTCAAAAATTTTTCCGACATCACGCCTTTTATTTTAGTCGGAGACGGCGACCTCCTCTCCTCGCTACTCTCGAAATATCATCTCGAACAACATCCCAAGTTATCTGTTTTTCATGCCTCACAGGTCATTGAAATGGATGACAAACCGATCCAAAGCCTAAAGCAGAAAAAAGACGCTTCCATGATCAGGGCCCTCGAGCTCATTCAGGCTAGGGCCGCATCGGCTGTGTTGAGCTGTGGCAATACAGGTAGTCTCATGGCTGGGAGTACGCTCAAGTTGCGCCCTATACCGGGGATCGAACGTCCGGCTATGGCGAGCATTATCCCCTCAAGTGAAGGCTATTTCATCCTTGCCGACGTCGGAGCTAATCCCCAGTCCTCACCCATGCACCTGGCCCATAACGCATTACTGGCTACGGTTTATTGCCAAAAGGTACTTCAGATCGCTTCTCCAAGGGTGGGATTACTCACCATTGGCACCGAAGAGGGAAAGGGAAATGAGCTGATCCAAAAGGCGCATGAAAAGCTGAAACAATTGTCGGCCATCATCCATTACGTCGGCCTCATCGAGGGATTTCACCTTTTTAGCGATCACGTGGATGTCGTCATTTGTGATGGATTTACGGGAAATGTCTTGTTAAAATCTATGGAATCTTTGGCTTCTTATTTGAAAGCTTTCGCGAAAAAAGAGTTTTTACGTAATCCTCTACGCGCTTTTGGGGCGCTTTGCTCTCGGGGAGCTTTTGAGGCCATAAAGACGAAGCTTAGCTCGGAGCGCTATGGAGCGGCTCCCTTGTTGGGTCTCAATGGAACCGTTTTTAAGGCCCATGGTTCGAGCAATGCCAAGGTGATCAGTTATGCCATTCATATGGCTTCAGAAGTGTCGCGAATAGGCATTCAGAACGATGAAGCAGAGCTTATCTGTAGGGCCAAGGCCCTGTTGAAATAGTATCCTTTTACTTATTTTTTATCTGCGGATGAAGTTTGGGCTGTGGGCGAGTTGGAAGTTTTATCTTCAGGGTATTAGGTTTGTTCTGTTTTCTGTTTTGCGCTAAGGAAAAATGCAAAGCGGGAGCTTTCATTTTTCTTTATCGCAGCCCGCGTAGCGGGCGGGAGCCCAAAGGGCTCTAAAGGCGGTCCCCCGCCGGAAAGATGGAGACGGTGGGTGAAGAGAATGCTGGAGGTTGAATTTGTCTCGCTAATAAAATGGCCTGTGGAGAAGAATATACGAAATTGACATGGATGCCGAGCGCTTGAGAATCTTGCGCTTGAGGGAGAGAGGTTATAGTAAGATGAAGGTGCTACAGGGTATGTGAAAATATTGCTGAAGAGTCTATATCCTAACAGCGTATTAAATCCAGCTAAGGATTCGCTGCTCTTTTGAAGGAGGAGTACAGAAGGAAGATTTATTCGTTAACGACATGGGCCAGAGTTTTCGTGCATTGGTGGGGTTTGATGGTTTTATCGATCGCATTTTGTCGGTTGTGGATCGCCGTTGGGGAGTAGGGAATTGTTTTCAGGCGATGGAGACGATAGCATGCTTGGCCGAACGTGTACAGGCAGCCATCGGCAAAAGTACCAATATCGAGCTAGTTTTGAAGGAAGAGCGCATGGGTGGCAATGGTCCTCTACTGGCAAATGCTTTGCGGAAAGGCGATGTGGATATAACTTACATTGGGGCGCTAGGCCAGCCGATCCATCCTTTGTTTGTACCTTTGCAACCGGTGGCCCATGTCTATTCAATAGCGGATCCAGGAATAACACATGCTTTGGAATTCAGAGATGGAAAGCTACTGCTGGGGGAGATGTCTTCGTTATTGCATATCTCCCTCGATAGGGTACAGCAGCTTATCTTGTCCGATTCCCTCTGTGAGGCCATAGCTTCCATGGATTTATTGGCCTTTGTGAATTGGACGATGATTCCGGAGATGACATCGATCGTGCAGTGGATATTGTCGGAGGTTTTGGCGCAAGGGGATGAGGGGCGCTGGCCGTGGATTTTCTTTGATTTGGCAGATCCCTGTAAACGTCCAGAAGAGGATCTTTTGGTTTTTCTTCAGAAGCTGTCGAGTTGGAATCAAAAAGGCCGTGTTGTTTTGGGGCTTAACCTCAAAGAGGCGCAACAGGTGATGCGGATATTGTTAGGGGTGTCGTGTGATGGCGAATCGCAGGAGGTTTTGATGTCGTCTGCTGAGCAATTGCGCATAGCTTTGGATATCCACACGCTTTTTATTCACCCGGTCTCTTATGCCGTCGTCGCAAGTCATGAAGGAGCTTGGACGGCGGATGGCTTTTTTGTCGAAAATCCGAAGATTTTGACAGGGGCAGGTGATCACTTTAACGCGGGATTCCTTCTTGCTTTATTGTACGGAAAATCCTCACAGGAGGCACTTATTCAGGGGCTTCGTCATTCCAGTTATTACGTGCGTTACGCCGAGACTCCATCTTTTCCGGGATAGGTTCAACTATGATTGCTGAAGGCGATGGCGTGTAGTCTATGCATTCACTTATGCAAGAGGCTCATTTTGTCCCTAGAGGGTGTCGTCAAAAAAGGTTGAAAAAGGGAAAAAGAGAGAGAAGAGAGATAGAATGGAAAAAAAGGACACATAGGAGGCACGACCTATCAGATAAATTGTGGAATAAGATGGAAAGGTTGCTGTCTAGTTTTGACGACATCCTCTAAAGAGGGACGGCTTTAGTTTCTCTATTTTTTTCGCCGAAACTGGTTCAGGCGAGAGCATGTCGTCAAAATTAGGCAGCGAAAAGAGAGATGGAGAGAACATAAAATGCAGAAACAAAGGAGTGAAATGTGGCGCTTTTTGTAGATATTTTTATCGTAAGGGCGTTGAGATTTTCTGTTGATCTTCGGCGAAATGATGGGGAACAATGCCGCGTGAGAAAAGATGATTTCGTCGGCATCATAGGCTTTGTCAGCGAGAACACAAGTGGCATCCAGAGATGCGACCAACTCCAATGCCCGCTTGTAATCCGGTTCTGTACCTTCCGTTGCAATGACTTTAAGCGGATGACCAACCTTATCTACGACCACATGTAATTTCGTATGGAGCCCCCTTTTGTGCGAGCCATTGCCTGACTGCCTCCCTTCGCTCCAGTGCCGTGCGGGTGAACTTTGATATGCGTGGAATCCACCATCATCCACTCCAAGTCTGGCTCGCCGCACAGATTGTCGACCAGTTTTTTCCACACACCGCGATCCCTCCAACGGCTGAATCTTCGGTGTGTGTTTTTCCAATCTCCAAAGTCCGGCGGTAGGTCTCTCCAGGGAGCTCCAGTCCTCAGTATCCAAAACACTGCATTTATAAAGAGTCGATTATCTTTTCCGTGTCGCCCAATCGTCCCTTCCCTCCCCGGCAGCAACTTTTCCATCTTATTCCACAATTCATCTGATATGTCGTGCCTCTTATGTATCCTTTTTTCCATTGCTTCTTTATTCCCTCTCTTTTTCCCTTTGTCAGCCTTTTTTGACTCTAGAAGAGGATATCATCGTTTCCTATTTTCGATAAGGAACCGGAATAATTTTCCTGTTGGGCACGAAAAAAACTTTACTTTATTAAGACTTGCGTCATAACGAAATTTCCTCTGGAAATACCTCTGTTTTCAGAGTTTCGTATAGCTCTTTATTTCGCCGTATGAGCTTGAATATGTTTTTATGAAATTATTTGTCACAGGTGGTGCCGGTTATATCGGGAGTCATTGCGTTCTGCGATTGCTGCAGGAAGGTCATGAAGTGGTTATTTTCGATAATTTCAATGAAGGTTCTCATGAAACGGTTCAGACCTTAAGTAGCTTGAAATTACCGGGTCAACTGATAGATATCCTGGAAGGCGATCTATTGCATCCAGAAGATTTACAGAAAGCATTTAGTAATCATTCATTCGATGCGGTTTTTCACTTTGCCGCCCTAGCGCGTGTCGAGGAATCGGTCCAGCATCCGGAGCTTTATTATCGCCACAATGTCGTAGGGACTTTGAACTTATTAGAAGCGATGCGCCAATTTAATATAAAGCGTATCATTTTTTCATCTACAGCTGCCGTTTATGGAGAACCTCAATACACGCCCGTCGACGAGAGACATCCGCTCAACCCCGTTAGTCCCTATGGCCGCTCCAAACAGATAGCCGAAAGTATCATCCAAGATTTTGATCGCGCTTATGGCATCCGTAGCGTCTGTCTGCGCTATTTCAATGTCGTTGGAGCAAGCTCTTTAAGATTAATCCATGCAGCATTAGGGATATCGGAGACTTTTAGCGTATTCGGTACCGATTATCCCACACGCGATGGTACTTGTGTCCGTGATTACATTTCGGTTGAAGATTTAATAGATGCACATGTGAAGGCACTTGATTTTCTACTACAGAAAGATTGTAGTGAAATTTTCAATCTGGGTACGGAGCGAGGTTGTACAGTCCGAGAAGTTTTTGCCATCTGCGAGTATGTATTAGGTAAAAAGATTCCGATTGCGGAAAAATCTCGTCGGCCTGGCGATCCAGCGTACTTACTAGCTTCCAGTCAGAAGGCCAAGGATATTCTCCATTGGCAGCTGCAACAATCACTAGAAGACGCCTTCAATTGGGCCTATGCCTGGGAGCAGAAGAAAACTAAATGTTAGTTTATTAGATGGATATTTACTATAATTGGGGGCGATTAAAGAAGTGGTGTGTAAGGAATTTCAATGCCGCAGGCCGGATGAGTTGGAAATTCCGGTTTAAAAATTTTTGCTATCTGCATTTTGGATTTTTATATCCTCATAGCAAAAAGCTGCGGTATAAGTATGTCGTTTCTACGGCTACCTATAATGTCGGGCTTTATATTGAGGATTACTTCAGAAGTATTATTTGGCAAAGTGTTAATTTCAAAAAATCCATTTACCTCGTCATTACCGATGATGCCTCGATAGATAATACAGCCGCTATCATAAAAAAATGGCAGAGACGTTACCCTAAAAATATTATTTATCTGAAACATGATGAAAACCAAGGTGTTTCGGCTACGAGAAACACTGGCCTTAAATATATTTTAGAAAATATCGAAGCTGATTTTATCACGTTTAGCGATCCGGATGATTTCGTAAATCGAAATTATTTTTGGCACGTGGATCAGGCGGTTTTAACGGCCGACACTAT
>JAIRRP010000077.1 GCA_031255915.1 Puniceicoccales bacterium
CGATCCTCTTTACCAAAGGACGATTCAACCTTCTTTGAATTGCCTAAAGGATGCTGGATTGACTAAGAATGATATTCATGAATTGGTCCTCGTCGGCGGCATGACACGTTCGATCAAAGTGATCGAAACGGCTCGTGAAATTGCCGGTAAGGAACCACATCAGGGCGTTAATCCGGATGAGGTTGTGGCGATTGGGGCGGCCATCCAGGGCGGTGTTCTAAAGGGTGAAGTGACGGACGTTCTCCTGCTGGATGTTACGCCATTGACGTTGGGTATCGAAACGGCCGGTGGTGTTTCGACGCCGATGATCGAGCGCAACACGACGATCCCGACGAAGAAGACGCAGGTGTTTTCCACTTACGCGGATAACCAGACAGCCGTTGATGTCCGTGTCCTACAGGGAGAGCGGCCTATGGCACGGGACAATAAGGTGTTGGGTGATTTCCGGCTCGATGGTCTTCCGATTGCACCTCGGGGAGTTCCTCAAGTTGAAGTGACCTTTGATATTGATGCCAACGGTATCCTGAAGGTAACGGCCAAGGATAAGGGAACTGGAAAGGATCAGCATATTACAATTACGGGTGCTTCCGGTCTGTCCGAGGAAGAAGTAGAGCGTCTCCGGAAAGAAGCCGATCAATTCGCAGAAGAGGATCGGAAGAAAAAGGAGCAAGTCGAAGTGCGCAATATGCTGGATTCTACCCTTTACCAGACCGAGAAGCAGCTCAAAGAAATGGGCGATAAGCTGTCGGAAGAAAAACGGAAAGCCGCTGAAATGGCCATTGAGGAATCTAAAAAAGTATTTGAGAATCGAGATGCTTCGACGGAGGAACTGAAATCAGCCTACGAAAAAGTCGTGACGAAGTTTCAGGAAATGGCCCGTGAGCTCTATAAAGAAGAAGCGGCTCAAGAGGCAGCAGCTGAATCCCCTTCAGGTGCCAACGTGAGTGGCCAAGATACCTCTGCTCAGGCGGAACAGGGTAAAGTTGTCGATGCCGATTTCGAGGTCGTCGATGAGAAAAAGTAACATTTAATCTCTTTGTTTAACCCAAAATTGATGAGACTATGAATATAAAACCATTAGGGAATCGTCTTCTCGTAAAACAAGTAGAAGAAAAAGAACAAATCAAGGGCGGGATTATCATTCCAGATGCTGCTAAGGAAAAGTCTCAAGAAGCTACGGTAGTGGCACTTGGGACCGGTGGTCGAGATGAGCATGGCCATGAAATCACATTTGAAGTGAAGATTGGCGACCGTGTTTTGATCAGTAAGTATGGTGGAACGGAAGTGAAGTACAATAACGAGACCTACATGCTCCTACGTCAAGATGATGTCATGGCGGTTTTTGCGTGCTGTGGAGGTTCCAGCTGTAATGCATAACATGATCTGTTCAGTTTAACTTAAAATTATATATATTATGGCAAAACAACTTATATTTGATGAAGAAGCTCGTAAAAAGGTTTTAGAGGGCGTTGCGAAATTAGCCAGGGCCGTTAAGGTCACGCTGGGTCCAAAGGGACGTAATGTCCTGATCGAGAAGAAATTTGGTGCTCCGGCAATCACCAAGGACGGTGTGACGGTGGCGAAAGAGATCGAACTCAAGGATCCCTATGAGAATATCGGTGCCCAGATGGTGCGTGAGGTCGCATCCAAGACCTCCAACAGCGCCGGTGATGGTACGACGACGGCGACGGTCTTGGCGGAATCGATTTACCGCGAGGGATTGAAAAATGTCTCGGCAGGGGCTAGCCCCATCGCCATCAAGCGTGGTATTGATAAGGCGGTCGAAGTGGCGGTGAAAGAGCTGAAAAAGACCTCAAAAAAAGTGGAAACTTCGGAAGAAATTCGTCAGGTCGCCACGGTATCGGCCAATTGGGATGCTGAGATCGGACGCATCATTGCTGAGGCGATGGAAAAGGTCGGAAAGGACGGAACCATCACCGTTGAAGAGGCGAAGAGTATCGAGACTTCTCTCGATGTCGTCGAGGGTATGCAGTTCGACAAGGGTTATCTCAGTCCTTATTTTGTCACGAATCCTGATGGACAGGAATGCGTACTCGAAAATCCCTATATTCTCATCTATGAGAAGAAGATCAGTTCTCTCAATGACCTCTTGCCACTTCTGCAAAGTGTTGCCCAAAGCGGAAAGTCGCTCATGGTGCTTGCGGAGGATGTCGAAGGCGAAGCATTGGCGGCATTGGTGGTGAACAAAATCCGTGGAACATTGCATGTCTGTGCCGTTAAGGCGCCAGGGTTTGGTGATCGCCGTAAGGCTATGCTGGAGGATATCGCTATTCTAACGGGTGGACGTTTCCTCACGGAAGACCTGGGCATCAAGCTCGAGAACATCACGTTAAATGATCTTGGGAAGGCCAAGCGCGTGACCATTGAGAAGGAGAATACGACCATTATCGAAGGTGCCGGTAAGTCTGAGGATATCCAGGCGCGTATTAAGCTCATCCGTCATCAAATCGAGGAGTCGACCTCCGATTATGACAAGGAGAAACTTCAGGAACGTCTGGCTAAGCTCTCCGGTGGTGTGGCCGTCATCAGCATTGGTGCGGCAACAGAACCCGAGATGAAAGAAAAGAAAGATCGTGTCGATGATGCGCTTCATGCAACTCGAGCGGCAGTTGAAGAAGGGATATCAGCGGGTGGTGGTGTAGCACTGCTCCACGCCATTCACGCGATTGATGCATTGAAACTCGATGGAGAAGAAGCAGTGGGTACTGCCATCGTGCGTCGGGCCGTGGAGGCTCCGCTCCGCCAACTCTGTGAAAATGCAGGGGTCGAAGGTGCCATCATTGTGCAGGAGATTCTGAAGGGTGATGGCCATTATGGTTACAATGTCGCGACTGGAAAGTTTGAAAATCTGATGGCTTCAGGTGTCGTCGATCCGACAAAGGTCAGCCGGACGGCATTACAAAATGCGGCTTCGGTAGCAGGACTTCTTCTGACGACAGAGTGTGTCATTTCGGAACTTCCAGAGGAAAAATCTTCCTGCGCTCACCCAGGAGCCGGTGGCATGGGTGGCGGCATGGGCGACATGATGTAAGTCATAAGCTTTCCTTCTATCATTCATAAGAAAGTTTCCCTATTAGTTTCTTCGAGCGAAAGGGCCTTCTTCGGAAGGCCTTTTCTTTTTTTGATGATCTATGGAGAATCTCTAGAAAGATGTAAAAATAGCCATAAAACTGGATATTTTCTATGAAAACTTGATCTTTTTTCTAAAATGCCAATATATTCTTTTTTAATCTTAGTTATAGTTCATTATGGATAATAAAATCAGAAAATTAATCTTCGGCTTCGCCATCTGCTGCAGCTGCTTGTGGTTTCCGGTTTCGGCTTTTGCGGAATGGACTTTAGCAGATGTCCTAGCGGGAATCAGCCAGAAATACGAATTTGAAATGACGGAAGAAGACCTGGAAGAGTATGGAATACTGGAAGAAGCTAGAGGTATACTCCAAGAAGAGAATGAACGCGCCAAACGCGAAAAAGCCACAATACGTGAGCGGGTTCCTAGATGTAAGAAAAGTAGCGAAGCACAGATGCGTGTGTACGCCCGTCGTCCTGGGATTTTACCGATTGTCGCTGCTAATTCACAAAAATCTCTGGAGAATGTCCGCAAATACAGCCTTAAACGCGCCGTTGATGCTATCTATCAATCCTATATGGCGAGGCGTCACGGAATGTGGATTATGGAGTAGATGGATGAATAAGTAAAGTAGAAGAAAAATAATAGATGCAAAATTTTATCTTGCCTGGCTGGGGATGATCCTCAGCCTTCCTTTGCGGTTATGGATAGTAGGGATTTTAGGGTATGGAGTAAAGTTTGTGTAGCGTGTTTTTTCACGATGGGAGTGGAAGCGACGCCATTGGATGAGCTGGGAACTGTTGTGGCGAAACATACCTCTTCTTGGGCAGAAAATTTTATCAAAAAGCAGGAAGATATACAACGATATGTGCGATGCCTGCAGAAAATGCAGGTCTGCAATCCATGGGATGGGACGAGAGAGGTATTGAGGGTTTATCCGTTTTTTGGAGAAATATGGGGAACGACTTTCCCCAAGCTTTATCTGGACGCTGAAGGCTATACCTGTAAGGCAGGAACGATGAGGGCTTTTTACGGTACTGAAGAAAAATGGGGGAGGCATAATTGGGAAAATTTGCTAACATCCCTCAACCATGTCATATCTCTTTGCCAAAGATGCGAGAAAGAGGCCAGAGTTCTGATAAACTTTGTTCATAGGGTCAGAAGCACATCGGAACTTCCGCCAACAGACGAAGAACCATTGGAGGAAGCACAGCAGCTTCTAAAATGTATCCATCACGGGAGAGATCCCATGATACCCAATCCTTTTTCTCCAGAAACCCAGGAGCGATTAAAGAGAGAAAAAGCCGAAAAATTGGCCAGAAAATCACGCAAGGCAATGGAGTGGTCATTTAATTTCGATCAGATGCTGGAAGAATTAAAAATATCCATACCACGGGAACAAGAACGCGTTGATCAAATCCTCAGAGCGAATCTAAGTTCCGATGAGGCCATATCTCGATGTCTCGAAGAAGCGGAAAGCATCATGGTGCCTTATGCCAGGCCATCGGCTCCTTCTGAAGAGGGGTGAAATTGAACACAAAAATAAGAGAATTCTGATTTAAAATAACTTTTGGTATTACAATGAAGAGGCCCTTTCGCGAAGGGGTCTTTTTATTCTTTTATTTTTCGGAGAAAGCGATCCATTTGTGGTAAATTTTTGTAAAAGATGATCCTGTGGCACCTTATTTTTCATAAATGCTGCAATTTTTTCTAAAAAGGCAAAAAGAGAGAGTGAAGTAACATTATGGTTATGATGTCTCAATTAACTTAACAAAGGTTATTCCCATGACTAAAATAGAAAATTAATCTTCAGCTGCGCCGTCTATTGCAACTGCTTGTGGTTTCCG
>JAIRRP010000008.1 GCA_031255915.1 Puniceicoccales bacterium
GCGGGCCAGAGCCCGAAGGGTTCAAAGGCGGCGAACCCGCCCGTCGAACGAAGACGGTACTCCTCCACGGGAAGTCTAAAAGCGTCTGCAAAAGGAAACTCCACGAGAAAGAAAACTGCTAGATTCATGAAAATTGAGATTGCCACATACTTCTTTATGCATCAGTCTCTTCCCAGCTAAAATTATGTCAGAAGCGGAAGAAGTGCAAAAGCCATCGCGGTCTCCACTCGATTTTACGTGGAAAGATACAGAATTATTGTCACGTTACGTCACGGGAACCGGAAAAATACTCCCCCGTAAATATACGGGGCTAAGTGCCCACCAACAACGGCATGTTACACGAATGATCAAGCGTTCGCGCAATATGCTGCTCATGAAATAGCGAAAAAGTGGTATAAAAACTCTTGTTTTACCTCCAACGATCGAGAACTTAGTCCGAATTTCGGAAGAAATTCGCCAAGGAGGTGTTGTGGCGCTTCCAACAGAAACGGTCTATGGTCTCGCGGCCGACGCCCTCAATGTAAGGGCTATCCGTCAGATTTTTGAAATCAAGAAACGGCCATTTTACGATCCGCTCATTGTGCATGTCACTTGTCTGGAAAAACTTCTTGAACTGGTAGAGCTGGATACGAAATTGCTCTCTACCGTGAGTACTCTTGTCGAAGCCTTTTCGCCAGGCCCCCTCACCTATGTCCTTCCAAAAAAATCCTGGATACCAGATTTAGTGACTTCGGGTCAGACAACCGTAGCGGTTCGCATACCACAACATCCCCTATTCCAGGAAGTGATGCTCCGATCAAGATGCTTTATTGCCGCCCCCAGTGCCAATCCTTTCGGCTACATCAGCCCCACTTCCGCATCGCATGTATTGCAATCCCTTGACGGACAACTGCGCCATATCTTAGACGGTGGCGATTGCCCAATCGGCGTGGAATCCACCATCATCGATCTCTCGCAATCCAAGTTATGTCTATTACGCCCCGGGAAAATCACTCGGGAAGAAATTCAGCCTCTATTGCCTGATCAGGAAATAGAGGATTATGTAGCCATAGCATACGATGGTCCTACAAAATTACCAGCTCCAGGACTTCCGCAACAGCACTATAGCCCCAAAACACCGCTGTACCTTTTTTCCAAAAAGAGTGAATTACCGCTTGCTATGGCGGAGAACGTCGCTAGAGTTTTTCTTTCAAAGAGGGATCCTGCCGATGGAGGACCGGATGATTTTTTTTTAAGCGAAGACGGAAATCTAGAGGTCGTAGCGAGACAACTTTTTGCTCTATTAAGGACATTAGATCATTCTCACCGATACGAAAAAATCTATTGTCAATGTCCCTTGCCAGAGGGATTGGGTATGGCTATCGCTGATAGATTGCGACGAGCAGCCTATCTAAAAGATATACCATGAGATAGAAATCGATTCAAAACAATTTTTTTATGCACTTTACGGACTTAGGTCGTAAGAGAGAAATCGGAGCGCATTGCGTTTTTGTAAAAATAGGTTCATTCAATGTCCTCGTGGATAGCGGCATGAATCCATCCGTCGTAGGATATGCATCGCTACCTCAATTCGACTATCTAGATGATGTCGTTCTGGACTTGATCCTTATCACCCATTGCCATCTCGACCATATCGGCAGTTTACCGCTGATCATGCGCCGGCAACCCCAGGCGAGAATCATCCTCTCTGCATCGTCACAATCGCTGCTCTTTCCCATGTTAGAAAATTCCTACCATGTCATGAAACGGCAACGAGAAGAATTGGAAATTAAGGAATATCCCCTCTACTCCAAGGAAGAAATTGAAGCGCTCCAGAAACATCTTTTTCCCATATCACCGGGCACGGCTCGCATCTTCCAAAAACAAAGCGATGAAATCGAGATAAAGTTCGTAACGGCTGGGCATATTCCTGGCGCCATGAGCGTCCTGCTGACCCATAAACAGCGGAAATTATTTTTTTCCGGAGATGTCCTTTTTCGAGATCAACACATGCTCAAAGGGGCCCATTGGCCAAAGGGACCTATAGATACACTGGTCATGGAAACGACGCGTGGTATGGCTCAGCGCCCCGAAGGTCAAACGGCAAAAACAGAGACGTCGCGGTTATTGGAAGCTATTTGCTCCACACTAAAACAAGGCGGATCGGTTCTCATCCCCAGTTTTGCCCTAGGGCGTATGCAGGAAGTGCTCATGATTCTTCACGAGGCTCGTGCAAAAAAACAAATTCCTAAAAATATCCCTATCTTCGCCTCTGGCTTAGGACTATCATTGGTGGATATCCTCGATCAATTATCTTCGAAGAATCACGAAATTCGGTTTAAAAAGCACATCACCGATGACCTCAAGGTACAATCTATTCAACAATCTTCCTATTTAAAGCCTGGGCAAAGCCCACAGCAATCTAGTATCTTTGCCGTCAGCAGTGGCATGATGGCGGAGAATACGCCTTCTTATAATATCGCGTCAGCTCTCCTGGAACATCCGCAGCACGGTATCTTTTTCGTCGGTTTTTGCGCCGATGATACGCCGGGAAAACAATTACTGACGACGCCCTTCAATGAATTATTCGCCTTTGAAGCCCTCCATTATCGAGCTCCCGTCCGCGCGCGGATTGAACATTTCGATCTCAGCGGGCATGCCGATCGCCAAGAGCTACTCCAATCCGCTTTGCATATGGATCCACGAGCCATCGTCCTTAACCATGGCGATGGCGATGCCCGACGATGGTTTGTGGATAATTTCACTGAACTTGCTCCACAGATCCAAGTTCTAGATCCAGAGGCAGGAGTTGAGTATTTTATCTAGGTCCTTTCGAAGTCAGGAAATTATTCTCAATAAGGCCCTCAAGAACCCGCATACATGATTAAAATTATCAGGCACATGAAGCCTGTGCTACCACACTTAGGGTACCCCAACTGTATTCACGACCGAATCGAAAACAACGATCACAGCCTACTTTGGCGCTGCTGATTGCGAAGATATGTGGATATATCTGAGACAAATATTGAATCTCTTCGAACTCGGAAAATCCACTGATTTCGCAAACTCAGATTCGATATCATCCTTGAAAAGACAAATGCCCGCGAACGTCAAACTTTCCCATCAATGGTTCCGGTGAGCACCGTTGACGGCTGACGGGCGGGCCTGCCGCCTTTGAGCCCTTCGGGCTCTGGCCCGCTATGCGGGCCGCGCTAAGGCGGCAGGCCGAATACCCAGAACCAAGGAAAATTTCTCTCAGAAAATCCCCGATGAATACTAGAGGGCGTCATCAAAATCAAGCAACAAAAAGAGAGAGTGAGCGGATGTGGAATGCAGAAACAAAGGAGTGAATATTTTTAAAGTATCGAGTGGAAATGGAACGCCATCCTTTCATTTTAAGGAAAAAATTTTCAATGACAGGACGCTTTTTGTAGATATTTTTATCGTAAGGGCGTTGA
>JAIRRP010000071.1 GCA_031255915.1 Puniceicoccales bacterium
CGAACTTTCCGGTGGTCAACAGCAAAGAGTTGCTCTGGCTAGGGCACTCATCGTATGTCCCAATTGCCTGCTTTTGGATGAGCCTCTTTCCAATCTCGATGCCCGGCTCCGCAATGAAATGCGCCTTGAAATTCGAAAGATCTGTAAAGATAATAACTTGACGGCCGTCTATGTGACGCATGACCAGAAAGAGGCACTTTCCATTGCCGATCGCATTGCTGTACTTTCGAAAGGAAAAGTGGAGCAAATAGGAACATCGATGGAACTTTATCGCCGCCCAAAAAATGCGTTTGTCGCTAGTTTTATAGGCGAGACCAATCTTCTGGAAGGCATTGTCCTGCGGGTTAACCTTGAAGAAGTGATCGTACGGACGCAGATTGGGAGCTTTTGCGGTGTTCTGGCCGATACGAACTTAAAACCCGCACCAGGAACAAAAGTACAAGTATCCATACGTCCAGAGATGTTGCGTCTAGATATTTATCCTTCGGAAGATAACTGTATCGAGGGGCGCATCGACACGGCGACCTATTTCGGGGAGGTCGCCCATTACCAATTCGAAAAGAATGGAATTTTTCTGAAAATTTCGGAGCTCAATCCCCGTCATTTTGAATCCTTCCAACAAAAACCGGTTTATGCCTACGTACTCCCAGAAGATGTCGTCATTCTTCATGAGTAAAAAATAGTAAACTCTCTGTGAGTTCTTCATGCCAGCGATAAAACGAAGTTTGATCCTTTCATCCATTGCTTTGGTGATCGCCATTCCGTTTATCTTTCATTCCCCGTCGGATTCTCTCATCCCAGTGGAAAACGATGATGTTTTAGTCATTATCACGCCCCATAATGAGTCCCTACGTCGAGAATACAGCCACGGCTTTCAGGAATGGTATCGAAAAAAGACCGGCAAAAGTATTGTCATTGATTGGCGTCACCCCGGTGGGGGCTGTGACGTTGCTCGCTATACCAATGCCATGTTCGTCAACAATTTCCGGCTCTATTGGGAGAGCTTGGGCCGCACCTGGACGCAGGAAATAAGGGGAATATTTCTACATCTTGAAAAGATCGACGAGCATTCTTCGCCACTGGAACAAGACGTAAAAAATGTCTTTCTCTCTTCCCATGTCGGATGCAACGTCGACCTCCTCTTTGGCGGTGGTATTTTTGAACATAAACTCAACGGATGGAAAGGCTACTCGGTGGATAGCCATTTAAAAGAAGAACATCCAGAACTTTTTACGGACGATAAGATTCCAGAAATATTTGCGGGAGAACAGCTTTATGATGACCATCGTCTATGGTATGGAATCAGCCTCAGCTCGTTTGGAATTACCTATAACGCAGATGCCATCAAGGAATTGGGCATAGCTCATCTTCCAAGCACCTGGATGGACATGGCGGATCCTAGGTACTTGGGAGGTATCGCCATTGTGGATCCTTCTAAAAGCTCCTCGACACTGAAATCATTTGAAACACTCATCCAACAGCAGATGCATCAAATCCTAAAAGAACTTCTTGCGGCATCAAATCCTATGGTTGAGGAATCGGAGCTAGAAAATCAAGCCATACAACGAGGATGGATTCATGGATTGCAACTCATTCAAAGGATTGTTGCCAATGGCCGCTATTTCACGGATTCTTCAGGGAAACCTATTATAGACGTCGCTGCCGGGAATTGCCCCATAGGGATAGCCGTCGATTTTTACGGAAGAGCCCAGAAAGCAAATATAAAAGGCCGAGGCGGAGCTCAGCGTTTTGGTTACGTTGCACCCGAGGGAGGGACAGCACCTTCTCCTGACCCCATATCTCTTTTCCGGGGCGCGAAACATCGGGAGATCGCTAAAGCTTTCATGGAATATGCCATTTCACTCCCAGGGCAACAATTACTCGCTTTCAAAATAGGCATACCTAATGGACCGATACATTCACCATTATGTCGCACGCCCATCCTTAAGACGGTTTATGGCGAAGAATTCCGTTCCTCTCGTCTGGAGGGTTATGAAGACCCCTACTCATCGGCCGGTGATTTTATTTACCGTCCAGCTTGGACGGGACCCGTATATGATTTCCTCGGTCTCATTGTCAAAGTAGCTTTTATCGACGCAGCGGATGAACTGATATCGGCCTGGAGCCAGATCATTCGCGCCCAAAATGAGGGGCATAGGGAAGAAGCTGAAGAAGCATTGAAAATTTTTTCGGATATGACGTTGCTGACATATAACACCGTCCGCACATCCTTCGCCGAAAAGATACAGCATAAAAATCCCCTGATAGCAGGTCGTTATCAGATGGACCTAACCAATAAATTCCGTCGCCAGTATCAATTGGCAGAATCAAAACTGAAGGGTTTGTGATCATTTGCTCGGTTTACCGCCTTTGCGGTAAGGAAAAATGAAAGCTCCCGCTTTGCATTTTTTCTTACCGCGGGCCCGCGTAGCGGGCAAGAGCCCGAAGGGCTCAAAGGCGGTAAACCCACCGAAATGCCAAGAGTAAAAGCTGACCCGGCTCACAAGCATCCCACTGCACCGTAGCAGTTGTGTCGCTGATAAAATTGAACCGTAGTCGATAACGACGCCCCTGTAGGGCCTCGCATCATCGATACCGAAAACCGATGCTTCTTCATTCCACCAAATATTCTATCAATCGCTTTATTCACTGGAATGGCAATTATTCCCAATTCCCAGTCCTGTAATACCGAAAGACCTTTCTTGTGTTTTTTGATATTTTATTTAAAAACATATCTACATATGGGTGTGTATTCTTACAAGGCTCTGAATAGAGCGAAAATCAAGGAAAAAGGAACTCTGGAAGCCGTCGATAAGAAGCAGGCTATGCAATTGCTCACACAAAAAGGCTTGCATATTCTGTCGTTGAAAGAAAAAAGATTCTTCATGAACCGTATCTCCCAGAAACGTACGAAATCTACCGTCACATCGCCATTATCGGGCAAATTTTGGGTCAATAAACAGAAAATTCATTTCAATTTTCTGTATAAATTTCTGCAACTGCACGCAGGAGGGCTACCGCTTGGAGACGCGTTAAAGGTCATGAGGACCCGCCTAAAGTCACCGGCAGAACAGGCCCTGGCAGAAGCGATTCACAAACAACTCTGCGAAGGAAAGACACTTGCGACAGCGATGAAGGCCTATCCGGATATTTTTCCGGAACGCACCATTTACATGATCGAAGCAGGTGAAAAAACCGGGAATCTCATCAACATCGTCACCAACTTGATCCGCTTCATGGAAGTACAAGCCGAAGTGAAAAAGCGCTTTATCGCCGGAATGTCCTATCCACTTGTGGTCTGCAGCATCGCGATAGCCGTCGTAGGCCTATTCATCTTTTACCTATTACCGCGGATCCAGAAGATGATGACCTCGATGGGGGGAGAATTACCCATGGTTACCCGACTTCTCATGGGGAGTGCTCATTTCCTTTCCGATTGGGGTCTATACATCGTGGCTATTGTGGGCATTATGACCGTCTATCTCCTAAGACTTCGCAAAACGCCCTCTGGCCGCGTGTGGACAGATCGATGCTTGACCTATCTACCCCTATTAAAGGGTATCGTCAATGGATCCTATTATTGCCAAACGGCTAATCTTCTGGCAACTCTATTGGGGAGTGGCATCAATACGACAGAATCTATGCAATTAACAGAACAGGCTACGTCTAATCGCCACCATCGGCTTCATTTTGCCGAAGCGCGTAAGAAAGTCCTCGATGGTGTGTCCATAACACAGGCCTTTGACAAGCACCATGTATTGCCCGTGGAGGCTTTAGATATTCTCTCCGTCGGCGAAAACACCGGTGATTTGGCCTCATCGTTTCGGGAAATTTTCAAGATCTACAATATCGATCTAAATGAAAAACTACACCGTCTGACAATAACAGTGTCTTCTATTGCACTAGGTTTTGCCTTTTCCCTAGTAGCCGTATTGGCCATGAGTATCGTCATGAGTGTCATGAAGTTCAGTTCGACCATCGTGGGATAAGGAATGCCTTTTTTGTGTGTTAGTAACGGTATCTTCCATTGCATTAGGTTTTGCTTTTTCTAAAAGATGCTGTTTTGGAGCGCTGTCTTTACAAGGGAGGGAAAGGGAAAGTATTTCCCTTTCCCTCCCTTGTGGCCCGCATAGCGGGCGCTCCCGAAGGGAGCTAAAGACAGCCTAGGGAAAGAGGCCAGCCCCAGCCTTAGGAGTATTCGGTTTGCCGCCTTTGCGGTAAGGAAAAAATGCAAAGCGGGAGCTTTCATTTTTTCTTACCGCAGCCCGCATAGCGGGCCAGAGCCCTCTGGGCTCAAAGGCGGCAAACCCACCGATGGACTGACGCCCCAAGAAAGAAGCAGTAAATCTCCGACGGCAATCCTTATACCTGGACTATCTGCAATCCATATCCGGATATGGGGAATGACAAAATTTTACGACTCGACCCATCGCCCAATTACATGAATAGCCCTATTGTGATGTACTTACGACAAACACATCCGGCAACGTTCGTTCTTGAATTAAGCTCTGGAGCTTGGCAATGGCCTCTTCTTGTCCACATATTCCTTCAATCCTCTTATTGATCCTTGAACGAATTGAAACACTCGATTGCTCGATTTCCCTAGCACCTAAAATAAACATATGGGGAACTTTTTCCGTTTCCGCCCTGCGGATCTTAGCGCCTAAAGTATCAGGATGATCATCTTTGCTCACGCGGATTCCCCTAGATCTAAGTTGTTCGACAAAGCCTGAGGCCTTTTGGGAAAAATGATCACTTACTACCAGAACACGTACCTGCTCCGGTGCGAGCCATGTGGGAAAATCACCGCCAAAATGTTCAATGAGCAAACCACAAAAACGCTCAAGTGAACCGAAAGGAGCCCGATGGATCATCACTGGGCGGTAGGTCTGATTGTCACTCCCCACATAGGTAAGTTGAAAGCGCTCCGGGAGGTTATAGTCCACCTGAACTGTTCCCAATTGCCATTCCCTCCCGATGACATCATGGATGACAAAATCGATTTTAGGCCCATAGAAAGCGGCCTCACCCCTTTCTACTGAAAGGGGAACACCCAATTCAGCAGCGGCCGTTTGAAGCACTGTCTCTGCATGTTCCCAGCAATCATCACCTCCGACGTATTTGTCCGAATGGATATCCCTGAGCCCAATACGTACACGAAAATCCGACATCCGTAAAGTATCGAAAATCTTCTGCACAAGGCTCAAGCAGCGGCTAATTTCCTCGGCTAATTGTTCTTCTGTACAGAAAATATGAGCATCATCTTGCGTAAATCCACGCACTCTCGTAAGACCATTGAGTTCTCCTGACTGTTCCCAGCGATAGACCGTTCCAAATTCTGCCAAACGCACAGGGAGATCTCGGTAAGAATGCGTTCGAGAGCTGTAGATTTTGATATGCCCTGGACAATTCATAGGCTTTAGGAGAAATCCATCGAGAGACCCTTCTTCTAAACCTTGGATCATCGCATCACAAGATATGTTTTCATGCTCGAGCCGTTTTAAGGCCGCCCGATCCGGAATAGGCGGGTATTGAGAGTCCTTATAATACGGGAAATGACCGGAAGTATGAAATAACTCCAATCTAGCGATGTGCGGGGTAAATACCTGCTCATAGCCCTGTTTTTCAAGTTCAGCCGTGATGAATTTCTGAAGTTCATTGCGAATGATGGCTCCACGAGGCAGCCAAAGAACGAGTCCTTGACCAAAACTTTCATCGATCGTGAAGAGCTGCATCTCTTTCCCAAGCCGGCGGTGATCTCGTTTTTTTGCCTCCTCCAGTTGAAGCAGATAAGCCTTCAAATCCTTCTCGGAAGCAAAGGCTGTTCCGTATATCCGCTGGAGTTGTTTATTTTTTTCATCACCGCGAAAATAAGCACCGGCGATACTAAGCAATTTGATTGCCTTAATGTCGGAAGTATACCGTACATGCTCTCCCCGACAGAGATCGATGAACTCTCCATTGCGGTAAAAAGTAATGGTTTCTTCCTTTGGAATATCGGCCAGGCGCTCTATCTTATACGGTTGATCTAATTTTTGAAGCAAGTGAAGTGCTTCCTCGCGACTGACGACCTGGCGTTCAAATGCCTGATTTTCGGAGAAAATCTTCCGCATCTCCTCTTCGATGCGCTGAAGATCCTCTGATGTCAGAGAAAATTCCAGATCTATATCATAATAAAACCCGTGCTTTATCACCGGACCTATGTCTAATTTTGCTTTAGGAAATAAGCGCAAAACAGCTGCCGCCAAGACATGAGCTGCCGAATGCCGCATAGATGATAATTCAAATTCAGAGTCCATGATATACCTCAAAAAATATCCATGAAACTACCATGGTCATAAGACATTATTGGATGAAAGAGTGAAACATGCATAAAGGGTAGTTACTTTTCATGTCCAGCTTCAGAGTCTAAAAAAGATTCCGCTTCCACAAGTGTTATTTGATCCCATTCATACATGCCCATCGCTGTTCATCTCTATAATTTTAATTTTCATTGGAATTTTTCTCCTTCTTAAGACCTTCGAGGTACTTCCAAAACGAACTATGTTGTTCGAGCATCAGTGTCTCTGAAACAGGCAATTTGAAACGGTACACAAAATCCGAAAGAGAACGTTCCGGAAGTATGTAATGGCAAAATAAGCTTCCATCCTCTTTTCGTTCAAAATAAACCCGCCATCGGTCTGTCCGATAGCGATAAAGCAAAAGTCCATCACGCTGAAAACAGGTGAAATCCTCCGACTGGGATTGAATATCTTCTTCCAAAATACGGGCGATATTCTCCATCAACCGTAGCTGTTCTTCTGGCGTTAATTTCCTGAATTCATGAAGACTCTGTTCGCTAAAAGTCGTTTGCTTCATAAGATGGACATTCAGTATGTTGGCGAAGTTCTAGTTGTCACGTCGTAAATTATATGCATTGATTTTTGCCTTTATTGAGGAAAATTTTTAAAAAATACTAAACACATGGAGCAAGCGGATACCGTTACAAATTTCTGCGATTTCATTTCCTATTTCATCGACATTTGGTTACCACAATTGGAACTACTTTCTCCAAAACCCAACGCGGTGTTGCTTCCCTGCGCCATAGCGATCGAAAATTTAAAAATATCATGCGTACAACGCAAAATCTCCTTAGCTAATATACGCTTTTTTACCCCTATTAGTCTGAAATCTTTTCTGCAAGAGTCTCTGACCTTTCCATCCAGTGAAGATAAAAATTACGTCATTTCCCGAAAGGTATTGAAGTTTTGGGCTCGGAATATTTTGAAATCCGATTCAGATCGGCGCAATATCCTACTTCAAGCTACGGGAGGAGAAGAAGGCATTGAGGCCTTTTTGGAAGCTTTTGAGTTTTGGAGACAGATTCCTCCCTTCCAAAGACCTCTCTTTTTTGACGCAGATTTTTCGTTTTTCGCGGGAACATTAGACCAATTTTTGTCGCAGCACCATTGGGTTATTTCCATCGAAGAAGCTTATGGTCAAGTTCAACCAAGGGAAAAATTATTTCATGATACCCTGATCGGTGGATTTTCTCCTCAGGCATGGAACAGCTTGTCTTTACTGAAGGTGCTGGTGAAACTTTCAAACCATTCCACCGTTCGGAATCTCCTGAGTGGAGACCCTTCTTGGGACGCACTTTGGCAACAAGCGACTTGTCATTTGGAAAATTATGTACCCTCCAGCTCTTCAAATGATCAAAGAAGGTTTTTACAAACCAAATGTATCGGGATAAAAAAAAACGCCTTCGGACAGCCGCCATAGCCCAGCCTTTACTCCAGAGCTTTTCGATACCCAAAGAGCGGAAGAGGTCAAAAATGATGGTCATACTTCCTGCCAAGCAGAATTTTTCATCGCTCGAAATAGCAATGAAGAAATCACACAACTGTGTGAAAAATTACAACAATTGCTCACATCGCACCTAGAAGGCCGCATAGCCATTGTCCTTCCACGGGAAAATTCTCCAGAAGCTGTACTATTACAGGAACGACTTTATCAGGAAAAAATACAATTTACCTCTTCCTGCTTCAGGTCGTCCTCCATACAGACATGTCCCGTCATCAATGCCTGGTGCCAGTGGCAGAAATCAGACCATATCGATGATTATTTCCAATGGATCCAAAGCTTCGTCAATGAGGATATTCTATCTATTTCCGTGAAGAAAGAACTAGAAAAAGAAGTCAGTAAATCGGTGACCTCGCTCGGCACACATCGGTCCGGCTTACTTCTAGATTGGATTCTTTCGAAAACAAAAAATGATACCCTAAGATTTTTTCTAAAAACCTGTAATCTCTTGCCAGTCGAAGCCCAGATACACGAATTTCCAACATTTCTACCCAAAAACATAATTTCATTTTCTGAACAAGAACTATTGCCCTTGCGATTTTTAGAGAAAAAGTGTTCTCGCCATTCCTTCATCGAATTTCTCGAGACTTCTCTTCAAGAATCGGCCTCTCAAAGGGTTGAAAAATTTTCTTCCTCCTTTGCCAAGGTCTGCCTTCTTTCGCCAGAGGAAGCGCTTTATGGAACCTGGGCATCTGTCTTCTTTTTCCACTGCGTGGAACAGGCACCTCGGCCATGGGATGACAATCCCTGGATCCATAGGGCCCACTGGCAATCGCAGCTACGGCGAGATCATCCGCAAATATTTTCACCAGAAGAAAGCACCAGCCTACTTCTTAAAAACCACAACAGAAAATGTTTTTCCTTACGCTTCTTAAGAAAAATTCAAAAGGAGTGTTCCGATAAAAAAAATTATTTCTTCGCCGCTCTCTCCAATGGCAATCTCTTAAGTTTGCCGTTCAACCTATTTTTCCTTGAAAATTATGCCGATCGGTACGGTTCTTTCCAAAAACTGGGTTTTGATGCTTCTGCAAGCGTAACGAAAAAATCCGCTTTAAAAACGAATCTCAAAAGACCTTTCCCGCATTTAAAAAAAATTTACCAAGATCGAAGAAACCCTCAAAATCCCTTCGGCGCTTGGGATTACAGCCTAGAAGCTCCCCTAAGAGAACACTTTTCATTTTCCTGTAAAACATGGGAATCCATCCTGCAAAATCCAGAAGATTCCTGGTACCGCCATATCCTACAACAGGAGCCATGCCCGATCTTCGCAGAACAAGAGTGGATAAAGCTTGCAAGAGGAATATGGGTACACGAATTTCTGAGCTTCCTAGAAATTTTCGAAGAAGCTCGGGATATGCTCGATCTCATAGAGAGTTATGCACATATAGGCTGTCAGGCGCACTCATTTAAAGAGAAAATAGAAACATTTCTTTCGGTCCATGGAACAGAGCTAACTTCTATTTGGGAAATAACTTGGAATGAAGCTCTGTCGTTATCGCGACAGCTCTTCCAACGCGTAGCTTTGATGGGAAATTCACCGAAATTCCGCAGCGAATTCACGCTTCCCCAAGGAAGCCGCTTGCAATTTTCTTCCGGTGCTTCTCTGCCCTTAACCGGTCGCATTGATCTATGGCTACAGGAAGAAACCCAGAGCTGCATCATCGATTATAAAACCGGTGGAGATATGGCCTTGAGGGGAAAGAAATGGATAAACGTAAAAAGCTCTAAGGGGAAAGTGGCTTCTGCCAAGGGCCTACAGTTGGTTCTCTATGGAATAGCGCTTCAAGTAAAAGGGGGGCAAAATATTCAGCTGCTCATCCTTAAACCCGATAGCCCCATGGGGGATGCGTTGAACGGCGAGCGAGTTGATCTAAAGACGCTTTTAAAAGAAGATTCTTTTTGTGAATTTTTGCGCATTTTCGAGTATATAGTCAGCCATGGGGTTCTAGGTCTTCGGCCCAGTTCATATGCTTCACAACAGCCATTGAAACGACCTCTCGCCGTTCTGCCCATTGAAGATAATATCCTCCAAAAACGCTGCATAAAAACATTTACTTGTCTATGGAACTAAGCACGATGCGAAACATTCTTTAGATATGGACTTCCTGGGAAAAAATTCTCATAAGCATGTCTGACCTTGAAAATATCCTTTTGGTAGGCGCTTCTGGGCGCATGGGGACTTGCATTCAAAGATTAGCCCAAGAGCAAAAAATCTCCGTCCAGAAATGTGCCACATATCCCTGTATCCAGTTTTCAGAGGAAATGCTGAAAAACGCTTCTGTCATCATAGATTTCAGCTGCGATTCCGTCACCCAGCAGATCGCTGCAGGACTTCTGCAGGAAGCGTCCCCTCCCCTCCCCCTCATCGTAGGCACAACAGGACTTTCTCGAGATACGATGGAAGGAATTCAACATTATGCCCAACATGCCGCTTGTCTAGTTGCTAGTAATTTCTCGCTAGGTATAGCAATTTTACGCGCATGCGTACGCCTAGCCACTGAAAAATTACCCAAATCCTTTGAAGCAGAACTCATCGAAATTCATCATCGTCACAAACGCGATATTCCTAGTGGAACGGCCCAGTCGCTTTGGGAAGATATCCGGCGGGCGAGGGCCTTAGGTGAAGGCAGGAAGCTGGCCCATCATCCCGAAGTATCTCAAAATTTAGAACCCATGGAAGTCGGTACGCATTCCCTGCGAATGGGTTCGATCGTCGGTGAACATCAGGTGATTTTTGCCGGCTTGGGAGAAAATTTACGGTTCCTGCATCAGGCGGAAGACCGCATGATCTTCGCCCAAGGGGCTTTGTTTGCCGCCAGATGGATCTGTGGACAAAGGTCAGGACTCTATTCCGTGGAAGATGCCCTCGGATTGTAGGCTGCCTTTGCGGAAAGGAAAAATGAAAGCTCCCGCTTTGCATTTTTCCTTGCCGCGGCCCGCGCAGCGGGCGAGCTCGAAGGGCTCAAAGGCAGCCAGCCCGCTGGACAAATTCAAGACGATGCTAATAAACTTCAAATTCAAGTCTAAAGCCTTTAACATCGATTCCCATGACATCGAATTCTCATATCGATGCGTTTCGCGCGCATTTTCCCATCCTAGAGACTACGCTTCCAAATGGTAAACCTCTCATTTACCTCGACAGTGCGGCGACGTCACAACTTCCCTTTCCCGTGATCTCGGCCATGACAGACCACTGGATGCATCGGAATGCCAATGTTCACCGGGGTATCTACTATTTGGCGGAACAGGCCAATATGGCCTACCATCAGGCCCGTCAAACATTAGCTCGTTTTTTTCATGTCAATGGCGAAGAAATCGTTTTCACCCGAGGTGCGACGGAAGGCCTTAACCTATTGGCGAGCTGCTGGGGCCCTACCCTACTCCATCCGGGCGATGAAATGCTCATCACCATCCAAGAACATCATTCCAATTTTTTACCATGGCAAAGGCTCTGTCGACAATGTGGCGCCTCGCTGCGCATTTTGAAATTCTGCAGCACTCGAGATTCCTTCCATAAAGAGCTAGAACGGCACCTGCACCCCAAAGTAAAAATCCTTGCGTTAGCGCATATCACTCACGTCCTTGGGGAGATAAGGGATATTCCCTTCATATGCCAACTCGCCCATGCTTATGGTACCCAAGTCGTCGTCGATGGGGCCCAAACCCTTCTCCATGGTCCGGTAAACTTAAGGTCATGGGACTGCGACGCTTTTGTTACCTCAGCACATAAGGCCTTCGGCCCGACCGGTATCGGCTTCCTCTTTGCAAAATCATCTTTATGGGAAAATATCTCGCCTTACCATTTAGGTGGAGGCATGGTGGAGCAAGTAACTCCGGAAAAAAGCTCTTTTAAACGCGCTCCGGAACGCTTCGAAGCGGGTACTCCCAACATTGTCGGAGCCATTGGGTTTGCCGCCGCCATCGATTTTATACGGACAAATGGCGATGATTGGGTTTCGAAGTACGAGAAATATCTATCCCATCATGCACTGGATCGCCTACGACAAATCCATGGATTGCGTCTATGTCCAGTTCCAGAGCACAATACGGGAATCTTTTCCTTCACCATGGATGGCATTCATCCCCATGATATCGCGACATGGCTCAATGAGGATGGCATTGCCATAAGGGCCGGACATCACTGTGCCCAACCGCTCATGACGGCCCTTGGAGTTCTTTCCACAGCAAGGCTATCTCTGGCGCCCTACAACACATTGGAAGAACTAGATGCACTCGAAAAGAGTCTCTGTCGCCTACAACGAGTATTCCACTAACTCCGGGTTACCGCCTTTGAGCCCTTCAGGCTCGCCCGCTATGCGGGCCCGCGGTAAGGAAAAATACAAAGCGGGAGCTTTCATTTTTCCAACCGCAAAGGCGGTAACCTCGCCGATAACCCATGGCTAGATCCACCGAACCATTCCCATGGCCAGTTAGAAGTATAACCTCTCAAAACTTGCTTCTAGTCATAAGCGAAACTTATATTTTCGAAAAAATTCATTCTATCATCCCGTTTTTTGATGAAAAAAATTGACTATGGGAAGATTTGGGAAATTTTGTTCTATAGTGGGATAAGATAGTATGCTTCCTTTAGGCAAAAGTTTCTATGTTGGTGAATTTGAACGCTCCTTGGATGACAAGTATCGTTTGAGCCTGCCGTTGAAGTGGCGATCTTCCGATGAAGAAGGTGTATCATTTTTAGCACTACCGAACCCCATAGGTTGTATCACGGTCTATCCACCAAAGATGATCGCTCGGCTCGAAGAAAAAGTCTCCGGCGTAAGCTTAGGGGATCAGATGGGCCAACAGGCATTGGCAAAGCTGTTCTCTCAGGCCGACACTTTTGAATGCGATTCGAAGGGAAGAATGAAGGTCGAAGAGAGATTAGTTCGCCACGCCGGTATCCAAAGTGATGTTCTCATGGTGGGAAGCTATGTGACGTTCCATATTTGGAATCCCAAGAGCTTTAAGTGTTATTTACAGCAAC
>JAIRRP010000004.1 GCA_031255915.1 Puniceicoccales bacterium
GCGCCCCCAAAGGGGGCCAAGGCGGTAAGCCCGCCGGTCAAATGGAGACGCTATCCCCAAACAGTTACTTCCATCTATAGAAAATTATAAACCCACTGGTGGAACGAAAATGCCACTCCAAAACAATTTCCCATCCATAGGAACCCCAAAGGGACACATTGGCAGATACATGACAAAAAATCACCACCCTTTAGGCCTCCTCACCATCGACATCCTTGATGTGATTCAGAGCGATGAGCTCTGCGCCTCTGAGAGAAATAAATCCAATGAGACCCTCAAATAAAGCAGGAGAGGAGCAGAAGTATGGAGATGGAAGCACAAGGAGCTGCGGAAACATGACTTGCCATTTTGGGAGACTTTCTGTTCATAAACCTCCGCTATGTCTATCTTCATCTGCGGGACTGGATCCTATCTCCCTCAAAAAGTCCTGACAAATGACGATCTCTCCCGCATAGTGGATACCAATGACGAATGGATTCGTACGCGCACCGGCATTCAGGAAAGACATATCGCTTCGGAAGAAGAGGCAACTTCCGATCTGTGCTACCACGCATCGCTCCTGGCCATCAAAGCGGCACAATTGACGCCCCAGGACATCGACCTGATCCTCGTTGCCACCATCACCCCTGACACAGGATTCCCGGCAACGGCCTGCTATCTGCAACATCGCCTAAATTGCCGCCCCATTCCTGCCATGGATATCAATGCAGCGTGTTCGGGATTTCCCTATGGATTGAAACTCGCCCAGCAAAGTCTTAAAGAAGACCCCTACTGCCACAACGTCCTCTTGGTCTGTGGTGATAAGATGTCCTCGGTTACCGATTGGCAAGATCGAAGCACATGTGTTCTCTTGGGCGATGGAGCTGGGGCCATCATCCTCCACCGACAAGATGTTCCGGAACAACCTTCGGCCAAGCTCCAGCTGAATATCATCGACATCCTTTTAGGCTCTAATGGTTCTGGAACTAATCTCATCATTATGCCGGCCGGAGGCTCTCGAAAACCAGCTTCTTCACAGACCTTAACGAATCGCGAGCACTTTTTCCGCATGAATGGAAAGGAAGTTTTTAAAAGTGCTGTAAACGTCATGTGCGAATGCGTGGAAGAAATTTTACAGCGGAATCATCTGACCATAAACGATCTCGATTACCTCCTACCTCATCAAGCCAATATCCGAATTATCCAAGCAGTAGCAGAACGCCTACGGCTCCCGCAAGACAAAGTTATTATTTCCATCCATCACTATGGCAATACCTCCGCCGCTTCCATACCCATCACGCTCGATCAGGCGATCCAGGAAAAAACCATTCATCGCGGTAAAACTTTATTGACCGTTGCCTTTGGCGCCGGATTGACATGGGGAGCAACCCTCCTTCAATGGCCATAGATTTTTCTCATGCGAACGACAACATATTCACTTCTCTTAAGTATCATCTTTCTAGGTCTGACGAACGTCTTTGGCGCTAATCCATGGATCCATGACCATCGAAATAGATCCCAGACATGGCGACTTCCAGCGGATGCAGACCAAAGAAATTGCATATTACGAACAGCATTCGAAGAAGCGTACCAATGCAGAGAGAATGACGAATTGCGCAAAGCATTAGTGCTCTTCCGCAAGATTGTCGGTGTAAACGATACCACATGGTCTTCACAATCCTTATGGCAAATGGCGCTCATATATGAGCAAAAGCATCAATACATGTACGCCGTTAACCATCTGAAAAAGATCCTCGATCTCTATCCGGAGTACGAGCATTTTACCGAGGTCATAGATCGCCTTTTTCAGATCGCGACGAAATTGAAATCCGGAAAACGGCCCTATTATTTTGGGCTTATTCCAGGATTTAAAGATTACAAATCCGCCATCGATTTTTATCAAAACGTCATTCAAAAAGCGCCCTCATTGTCATTGGCCCCCCAGGCACTCATGTGCATAGCGGAAATAGAGGAATTTCAGAAGCGACCGGCGAAAGCCATAGAAGCCCTCGATCAACTGATCGACCAATATCCCTACTCTGAACTTTCGCCCGAAGCTTATCTCCAGATCGCCCGCATTTATGAGAGCCTTGTCGTCTCATCTGAACATGACCAAGGAGCTCTCCATAAGGCCCTAAATTATTACGAAGACTTCGCCTTTCTTTTCCCTGAACATGAAAACTGTCCATCGGTACACCAACGGATAGACCTACTTAAAGCCGCCCTGGCGAGGGCAAAAATTCGCATGGCAGATTTTTATTATTTTTTTCAAAATAATTGGCTAGCAGCCGATCTACTCTACGGTAAAGCATTGGATATTCACTATTCTTCAGAAATTGTACAGGAGGTGGAGACTAAGCGCCAACGCATACGACAGGGGATATCGGCACCAAAATGTCCCATTGATTTCCTCTTCAATACTCATGAACAAGATCGCAAAAATCAGCTCTGGCTGAAATCCATCGAGGCCAAATCCCATCTCGACTTTCATGAGATCCCATCTTTTCAAAACATGACACATAAGGAGGATTCTTCTCTTTCTTCACAGGAAAAGACAGCAGATGACTTCTTGCCTCCATTCCTCAAAGACTCAGAAAACCCTTCTTTACAGGTAGATTTGACGCAGATCAAACTTACTTCTGAATTCTAAGGTAGGAAAATGAAGTTACGATTATTTAGAGCGTACTCTACCATCGTCATCACGCTAACCTTCTTTGCCGGGTGCTCCTACCATCGCGGTTTTCCTGAAAACACCTATTCCGATCCAGGTGGAAATAAAATCATCTGTCATATAGCTATTGCTCCCGTCAAAAATCTATCGTTGGCGCCGCAAGCGGAAGGTATTTTTACAGAACAATTGCATCGATATTTCACCTGTATTCCGGGCTGGCAGCTCTCGGAAGAACCTCAAGCCGATGTTATCCTCGAGACACGCCTAGAGCATTTCAATACACATTTGGGAAGTACACGAGAGGAACATATCCAATCGCTTCACTTGGCATTAACGGCTTCCGCTTCCTTAAGGAAGGCAGAAGATAATCACTGTTACTTTCAAAACATCCCTTTTCAAGCTGAAACTTATTACGAAATCACTGAAATTAATGATCCCTACTACGCGGCCATTCCTCTATTGACGCGCGATTTAGTAGAAAAAATCGGCAGAGCAGTCTGCTACCCATGGGAGCCATCGAGCCCCAAAGGCGAGCCATTCACAGAATATCCACGTTCTCAATCCACCGACCCAAAGGCCTTGACCAAAGGAAACCTACATCCATCCAGAGAAAAGAACTAAACCTTATGATTTCTGGCCAGACACCGATAAAGTCATCAATGCCATCTCTTATTCCCTCTCTCTTAAGCGGCCATCATGAAAATCTCCTCTCCAGTCTGAAAACAATTGAACGCCATCACCTCTCCTGGGCTCACCTAGACGTCATGGATGGGCACTTTGTCCCCAATTTTAGCTTTGGACCACAGATCATAAAGACACTTAAACGACATAGTTCCTTATTTTTTGACGTCCACCTCATGCTCGAACATCCCGAAAGGTTTATCTCGACATTTATCGAAGCGGGGGCCAATCTCCTCTCGTTTCATGTTGAATCCCAGGCGCCTATAGCTGCGACATTAAAACATATTCGAGAGCAAAATTGCGCCACGGGCTTGGCCTGCAACCCCGATAGTCCCGAAGAACTACTACTTCCCTGGCTAGAACAAGTCGATCGCCTGCTCTTCATGGCGGTCCAGCCGGGATTTTGTGGACAAACCTTCCGCCACGATGTCCTGCACAAGATTGCAAAGATAGCTGCTATTCGACAACGACGGGAGCTTTCATTTCGCATCGCCGTCGACGGAGGCATCGATGCCATTACGGCTGAAAAATGTCTAAAAGCAGGAGCAGACGTCGTGGTTTCAGGAACTTCCTTTTTCGATCCTGTTAAGCGAAGATCACTGCGGAAGCTCCTGCCATAGGCAGTCCGGTTTGCCGCCTTTGCGGTAAGGGAAAAATGCAAAGCGGGAGCTTTCATTTTTCCTTACCGCGGCCCGCACAGCGGGCCAGAGCCCGAAGGGCTCAAAGGCGGCAAACCCGCCGGTCAGACAAAGACGCCATTCAAATAATAGTGCTGAATTTTAAAGCTGTACTCCCTCTCTAAAAACTCACAACTGACAGTACCTGTATGTATAAATCTTGGATTGCGCTCAACAATGCCGACGTGATCACCGTGGAGGAATCTCTATCTCTCCTGGAAACCCCGGAATGGTCACTTGAACAAAAAGACAACGAACCGGTTCACCTATGTGGCTATTTCACGGATATATCCCACATATCGCCCGCATGGGAACTGCTCTGTAGCCTCATTTCCAGCCTAAGATCATATACCCCATCACAGGAAACACTTCAGGATACTGATTGGAAGAATCACTATAAAGAATTTCTCAAGCCCTTTCAAATCGGCCCATTACACATCATTCCCGAGTGGTTTCGAAAAAACTACACCCTCCCTCCGCAACATCATGGGATCTATCTCGACGCCGGATTGGCCTTTGGGACAGGTGCCCATGAAACAACACAGTTATGCCTAAGGCGACTTGTCGACTTCGCTCTGTTTCATCCGCAACATCTCAACACGCTCAAGTACATCGACGCCGGCTGCGGTTCCGGTATTCTATCCCTAGCAGCTTACAAATTAGGGTTCCGGCATATCCTAGGATGCGATACCGACCCGGATGCCATCAGAGTTAGTCGAGAAAATGCCCAACTGAACGCCATTCCCGATACGGCCATCGATTTTCAAATCGCCGATGTCACCTATGGCCTACTGGGACGTCAGGCCAATCTCATTTCCGCCAATATCTTGGCTCCTACTCTCAAGGCCCACGCACATCTTCTCGTTCACACCGTTGCCCCTGGAGGGACTTTGTCGTTAAGCGGTATCCTCAACACCGAGGTTATGGATATCCAAGCCACCTTCGATCCCCTATTAAAAAAATATTGGCCGGATTTCCAGGTCTTGCAGCCATCTTTAGGCGAATGGGCCGAGATCGCCTATAGATATAAATCACCATAATGCCCATAACGCCTCTTGGGCAAGAGTCATACCCTCGCGACATCCTCAGAGGTCGGTTTCATGACCTCTGTCGAAAGCCTGGAACTCACTAGTACAGTTTCCCTTTACTTGACGTCACGCTGCTGGATTTGGTCCTTCAGGTTCAACGGGTTTTCCCTAAGCATCGTCTCAAATCTCTCCGACGGGTTTGCCGCCTTTGAGCCCTTCGGGCTCCTGCCCGCTACGCGGGCCGCGGCTAGAAAAAATGAAAGCTCCCGCTTTGCATTTTTTTAGCCGCAAAGGCGGCAAGCTGTTCCGAAGCAAAAAAACTCCATAAAAGGCAACACGGTAAGGCATCGCCAGATATAAGTAGAAACAGGCCCATCAGATACCAGAGGTCAAGTGTCGCAAATAGAGCGGCTTCGTCCCAAAGACAGGAGGAGAAAGAGAGGGAATATCCGTCATCGGCTCCTTTCCCAAAAACAGGCTGCTTAAAATAGCTTGGCCTATGACAAACCGGCCACTGCGATCCGATTCCGTAGCCAATGCCCACAGGTTATGAAAAAACACCGCCCGGTCTCGGACAGGTGCATCTGTACCTACGGCAGCAGGCCCTAGGTAGAGCATGACATGCCCAGGGAATCCCACAAGGGTCACAAAAGGCTTTCCATACTGCCGGATATAGGCATCTCTCTCTTCCAGAGACAGATGATCCGGAATAGGTTGAGCACCCTCCAGCTGCTGCCTACTATTTCTCGGCAAAAATACCCCAAACGGCATCATGAGATCCCGTATTGTGGACGAACAATCCCTTTTTTCCAAAAAACCTCCCCAGCCATAACCCTGCCCCAGCATGACAGAGATGAGATTCCCTATCATTCGGTAGGTAAGTGGCAACGGAAATTCAGCCAATAGATCGCTTGGCACCGATATCTCCTTCCATCTGCAATAACCATTATCTCGCTTCGTGGGGACGAGAACCATGTTATCGCGCCGGCCCGCTGGTAATAAAGTTCCTATATGAGCTCTGCTCAGGAAGTGATTATTACAGAGGAGAGGTATATCGTCTCGAATAGCAACTCTCCAGGATTTCTTTAACAAAGACTTCACTTTTTTAGGAGGTATTCGGGCCACCGCCTCCGCCGGACACCATCCCCAGCAATGGGAGGAAAAAATAAAAAACCATTCGCGGTCCGGTAATGCTATTCCCAATACCTTCACAGGGGTTCCTATGGATACTCCTGTCTTGATATTTTCATCAAAGGGAAATGCATCCGGCTTGCCCAATAATAGCTCTTCCGTCGGCAAATAGCGAATATGGGTACTTTTAGTGACGATCCCTGGGAAATTTAACCCTCCAAAATAAGGCGGAGAACAGGCATCCTTGACCTTTTGAAATATTTTAGGAAAAGAGGAGAAAGGTCGTTTACTCGAAGTATAAAATTCAGAAGCCCCTTTTCCGAAAAATTTCTCTTTAGCTGCAGTTAATATACTGGAGAGCTCTTCATCCGCCACAGTCAAAGACCACGGCGAGAGAAACTGTTGTAAAGCAGCCGTCGCCATGGAGCGCTGCTCTTCCTGTGATACGATCCTTACCTCCGCATCCCTTGGCAAGAACCTCTCGATATTTTGGGACAAATGCGCGTCCATAAGCTCTTGAGCCAGATCCGCTTGCAATCTGGTCACGGCCATTACGGCACTCCATAAAATTCCAATAGTGCATAAAAAAAGTTTCATATCTTTTAACAGAAACTATAGAATAGATACAGGTAATAAAAAGATTCAATAATCAAAAAAATAACATCTGCCAAACAGGAATAGTCCATAACCGCCTTCGGCCTTGTCACACAGAAGTATTTCTGCTGACTGCATATCCCTATGGAAGTGCGAAATATCAGCTCATCTTTCCAGGAGCAAATGAAGTCCCTTTTTTCTTATTTTCGCCATTTGAAAGACGTAAAACTACAGTTCTTTACTGCCATCGTCTGCGGTATCATCTGCGGTATTTCCAGTGGATTTGGCGTACCATTCATTTTAAAAATAGCTTCCAAGCACGTCTTTTCGGTACCTCATTTGTCACCCATTTACCTCGTTCTCTTCTGCCTTTTTCCCGTTGTCATGATGGGAATTCGAGGAATTTCAGGATTTTACAGCTCCTACTACATCGGTTTCTGCGGCCAGAGATTACTCGAGAAGATCCGCATCCAGGTCTTTGCCAAGAT
>JAIRRP010000065.1 GCA_031255915.1 Puniceicoccales bacterium
CTCCAGAGAAGATATGCAACGATCAGAAACCTGAAAGCTGAAGAGCCGCGATTGTTCTATTCTTACTGTGGGTTTATCTCCGGCATCACCATCATATTCCAATTCATAATAATAATTCACCTCATTGCGCTGATCCGAAAGGCGGTGATCATGGACAAAGATATTCTGCCCAAGCTCACTCCCTTTCATAAGTTGGCGCTTTCCATCGATGATGATGAAAGGCCTTAAATTTCGCCGTACAGCATCACGATCTCGACTTGGGATATGAACAGCCATCGTCATCGTATAAATATTAGAAGAATTCTTGGGTGCTTGCGGAGGCGTCAGATTATCGATCGTCGTACGACATCCGGCTAATAGAAATAATACTCCCAAGTAAAAAAGATCGAGATGTTGATTCTTCATAAAAGGTTCCAAGCTCTGGCTTTATGAGCCCAATAAACGATTCTCAAAATGCTATGCAAGCACAAGCTGCCAATTTCCCTTTAGGATTGTATATCCATGTTCCGTTTTGCGCCCATCGCTGTGGTTATTGCGCCTTCTATCAGGAAGTTCCCAAGAGACAGGATATCGAGCTCTACCTCCAAGGAATCGCCTATTCACTGAAATCCTTGGAACTAACGCGGCCGATAGACACGATCTATTGGGGAGGCGGCACACCTGGGATACTGACTACCCGAAACATTTACTCCACCGGAAAATGGATTCAAGACCTTCCGCTTTACATTTCGCCATCGGAGTGGACAGTCGAGCTTTCGCCCATTACGGTCAAAGACGAAAGATTAAATGCCTTACGAGATATAGGCGTTAATCGCATCTCCATGGGAGTTCAGAGTTTTTCAGAAAAAACACTCCAACGACTGGGGAGGCGACAGAATCCAAAATGTGCTCTTTTTGCCTATGATACTATTCGGCAGCATGATTTTCAGAACGTGGGATTGGATCTCATTTTTGCGGTCCCTGATCAGACACTTGAAGAATGGGAAGAGGATATTCAAAAAGCTATTCAACTCCAACCGGAACACATCTCCACCTATAATCTCACGATGGAAGGAGATTCAAAAATGAATCTATCAGGAAAATTCGACCC
Organism: Puniceicoccales bacterium; assembly: GCA_031255915.1. Lineage (GTDB taxonomy): Bacteria > Verrucomicrobiota > Verrucomicrobiia > Opitutales > JAIRLG01 > JAIRLG01. The sequence continues at coordinate 1,091 of JAIRRP010000065.1, forward strand.
AACGCCTTGTTCTCTCGAGCGAGAAAGGGCATTTTATATTTCGACGGTAAAAATCCTGGAGTCTTCTGGTTATGGGCAATATGAAATTTCCAATTTCTGCCTTCCGGGCCACGAATCGCGACACAACCTTCATACTTGGCAAATGGCCGAATGGGTCGGTATTGGGCCTTCTGCCAGTTCTCAATATGATCGCAGGCGCTATACGCAATTTCCCTCTCTCGGACAATGGGCACAGGCATTAAAAGACGGTAAACCTTCTTTCATCCTGGAGCAAACCCTCAATGATCATATCCTCTTCGAGGACAGCTGTCTCTTCGGATTGCGCATGAGGGAAGGTATCGACCTCCGGGTACTCCATGGCCATTACCCCTTCGTTCAGGAGGACTATATCGCTTTGCTGGAAAATTTCTTCAAGCGCTTAGTAGACGCGGGATATATGGAGCCCAGAGCACCTCATCGCTACCATTTAACCCTGGAGGGAATGTTACACTGTGATGCCATAGGGGCGGATATCTTGGCGCTCACTTAATTCCTAACGTTGCAATAGACTTTCCTTTCTCAAGGTCTTGGCAATTCCATCGGCTGTCTTTGCAACTGGCCAATAGCTGTAGCTATTGGCCAGTTGTGGCTCACAAAGTGAGCGATTCCTTTGGAATCTAAAGACAGCCGTTAAGGACATCTGTTGCGTTTGGAATATTCTCCCATCGCCTTTGCGATGAGAAAAAATGCAAAGCGGGAGCTTTCATTTTTCCTCATCGCGGCCCGCATAGCGGGCCAGAGCTCGAAGGGCTCAAAGGCGATGGGCCCGCCAGTCCGTAGAAGACGATGCTCGGTGAGTCGACTAACCTTGGATTTAAAACCCAAAGACGTTACACTAGCTGAATCTTGAAATGCTCGCGATGGGATAGTATTCCTCTTAGGGAAGCAGCGACGCTATTTTTGATCTACAGACCCCAAGGATGACTTCAGGTTTTCCTAAAGAGACTGGCATTCCTCCTCCCATGGCGATATCGTCTTTGCCACCACACTTGGCATTCCATATGGCCATGACTTCCAACAGACACCGGTGGGCATAAATCCCTTTTTCAACCCATTTGGGTGAAAGGGTGAACACCATATGATAGTTTCGTCCATCGGATGAAGTTGCCAATAGAAGGATAATTCCATTCTTCAGTCGACCTAATAACGAAGCTGCGAGGCTGCGAAGTTCTTTAGGTTCACGACAATCGACATAGACACAGAGTATTTGAGCATCTTGCGCATAAGGTTCCGCTTGTGCACATAGGGATTCCAGCTCTCGTAGGGACTTATGTTGGCGATGGCATCGAAGTTCCGATTCCTGTTGATTTAACTTTTCACACAGTTGGTCGATTTTTCCCAGCAAAGCTTCTGGCTTGATGGAAAACTTTTGCCCCCATTGTTCTAAAAATTTTACTTGGTTTTTCACCCTGACGTCTATGTAAAATCTGGCAATTACACGCTCGAGACGCTTCATCCTGAAGAACGTTCCGCTCTAGAACATATCGGGCTGTAAAATCTGCTTTATCCCTTTCCTCAAAGGCCACAGCACAACTCAGCTCATCGATCGCATCCTCCGGTATTATTCCTAGATCCTCTAGCTATTATATGGAAAAGGGATTTGTTGAAAAAGGGATTTTTTCCAGATTGAATATTGATTTCAGTTGTTCTTTACAAAACCTTTCAATCTTCCAAATGGGAGAGCCTTCAAATGGTATGGAACCTCCGTGGGCATAGTCATGACCCTTGGCCACACACCACGTTTTGTAATTTTCCATTTCCCTGCTTTCTTTCAAAGCACTCAGAACTTTCTCCAGGCATTCTTTTGCTTGAAAACCTCTCTCGAGCCATTCCGACGAGAGCCGCAACGTTAGGTTCATCAGGTAAGGGCTAATGTGAGATGCAGGATATAACAGCAGGACAATGACATCTTTATGACCTCTCTCATAGGCAAGTATTCTTGTAAGTTCATGGAGTTTTTTCGGTTCGCGATAATCGATATATTTGCAAATGAGACTTCCGTAAAGACTTTCTTTATACTGAAAAAAGCGTAAGGCCTCTAATCGGCAATTTGGCTCTAATTGCTGTCTGTAGGAATCGTATTCCGTTTTCAATTTGTGATATTCTTCTTTTAGAAGATTTATCTTTTCGATGATATTTTCTTCTTTTTCAACAGAAAGTTCTTGCTGAACCTCTTTTACAATCCCACTCTGCTGGCGAAGTAAGCGAGCAGCGACATTGCCGGCTACTGCCTCAATCCGCCTCACACCGGAGGAAATAGCCGATTCACTTAAAATTTTAAAAAGACCGATCTCGCCCAGTGCCCGCACATGGCAGCCGCCACAGAGCTCTTTCGAAATGCCGGGAATCTCCACAACCCGTACCCGATCGGCATATTTATCCCTAAAGAAAGCGATACAATCCTCTGGTTTTTTATCGAAATCTGTCTCAGAGCAACGGACCTCCCGATTCGACAAAATCCATTGCTGGATTTGTTCTTCAATAGTCTTGATGGTTTCTGGCGAAATCGCTTCGAAATGGATGAAATCAAAACGCAATTTTTGGTCGGTTACCAATGAACCGTTCTGCTGGACATGATTTCCTAAAATGTTTCTCAGAGCGGCCTGTAGGAGATGCGTTGCCGTGTGATGCCTTTCAATGGCCAAGCGCCTCGGCAAATCGACGCTTAATTTTACTTTTGCACCAAGAAGCAGCTTTCTTTGCTCTTCATTTTCGCAGATGATGGGGTCTTCTTCGGAGAAGAAATGTGCAATAATACCTTTGCGTTCGTAGCCGATTTCATGACGGGTTTTGACAATTTTCCACGTCTTGCCCTTCAAATTTTCCCACTTCTCATCCACATCTGGGAAAGAAAGTGTCCCGATGTCCCCTATTTGGCCTCCCCCTTCGGGATAAAAAGGCGTTTTATCCGTAATGATGGACTTTACCTCCTTCTTTTCTCCAGATAGAGAGACGCTCTTTGCCTCTTTACTGAAAACCGTTTGATCTTCACTGATCTCTATTAGATCACGCTTATAGCCGCAAAAAGCGGTTTTTTTTGTATAACCTTCCACTGAGTCTTCCGTCCAGGAATCGCAATCAATCAAGCTTGAAAGTTGCGTTTCCTTTCGAGCACGCGCGCGTTGCTCCTCCATCTTTTCTTCAAATTTCGCTACGTCGACCTCTAAACCCTTCATTTTGGCCAAGAGTACCGTGAGATCGAGCGGGAAACCGTAGGTATCGTAGAGCTTAAAAGCCTCTTCGCCGGAGAAAATGCCGTCGTGTGCCTGTTGGCAGTAATCTTCAAAAAGCGCCATGCCTCTATCCAGAGCCCGCTCAAAGTGCTCTTCTTCCGATGCGATAATGGAAGTTATGTCTTTCTGGTTTTTCACCAATTCTGGAAATACACTTCCCATTTTATTCACCACCGTCGGCACTAGAGAGACCAAGAATCCTTCCTTTAGGTTCAACTTTTTCCCAAAGAGAACCGCTCGTCTTAAAATACGTCGTAAAACATAACCTCGGCCTTCATTGCTCGGGAAAATACCATCGGCAATTCCAAAACATAGGGCCCGTAGGTGATCCGCAATGACCCGAAAGGCGAAATCACGGCTCTCCTCTTCGCCAAGCACTTTTTGGCAGTTCTGGGAAAAACGGCCGCCGTGGCGCAGGCCAGAAAATTCGGAAATTTTTTGAAAAATATCCTCAAAAAGATCACTGGCGTAATTATCCGGAACGCGATCGAAGCGCGTGAAGTTTTCGGTGGTAGCCAGAATGCCGGCTACCCGTTCCAGGCCCATGCCGGTGTCGATGCATTTTTGTGGTAATTCGCTCAGTGGAGCTCCCTTCGAGCGAGAGAATTGCATGAAGACCAGATTCCAGATTTCGATGCAGCGCGGATCGCCGCGGTTGACGAGAGCACCTTTCGTATTACCGGACGGTGTCAGATCGATGTGAATCTCGGAACACGGCCCACAGGGGCCCATTTCACCCATTGTCCAAAAATTTTCCTTTTCTCCAAAGCACAGGACATGTTCAGCGACGGCGAGGCCCTCCGCTTCAAAAAGAGAACTCCAGATGGCATGGGCCCCCTGGTCAAAACTGGCCGGCTCGTCCTTACCGGGACTATAGACCGTTGCGTAGAGTCGTTCTTTGGGAAAATGCCAGTGCTGTACCAATAGTTCCCATGCCCAGCGGATGGCCTTTTTCTTAAAATAATCGCCGAATGACCAATTGCCGAGCATCTCAAAAAAAGTATGGTGGTAGCCATCGAAACCCACATCCTCGAGGTCATTATGTTTACCGCCGGCCCGAAGACAGCGTTGGGTATTGGCCACCCGTGGGTGAGGGCTTCCTTTTCCCTGAAAACAAGGTATGAAGTGATTCATCCCTGCATTGGTAAAGAGCAGTCCCAGCGATGGATCCGGAATGAGCGACGCCGATGGGACAATTTTATGCCCTTTGGCGGCGAAAAATTCGAGAAAACTGCGACGAATATCAGCCGATTGCATCATGTTCCTTGTATCATGAAAGAGCTATGGCCACTTTTCAATCTCCGAGTGAAGGTTTATTTTGGGTTCATCGGAAATTTCCGTACGATTGGCCAGGTAGTCCTGCTGTCTTTGGCTCCCTTCGGGAGCGTCCGCAAAGCGGGCCACCCTAGAGAAAATGAGGGAACTCATTTTTCTTTAGGGCAAAGACAGCAGCCCAACACACCATCTGCTAAGTTTTTTCCTGATTCGAGTATCTAGATGGTAAGCCGCTTACCGAAGTTTGCGCAGAGGTTTGCCGCCTTTGTGGCTAGGAAAAATGCAAAGCGGGAGCTTTCATTTTTCTAGCCGCGGCCCGCGCAGCGGGCAAAAGCCCTTTAGGGCTTAAAGGCGGCAAACCCGCCGGAGAAATTCGAGACGATACTCAAGAAAGAGTGAATCTTATTCCCGGCCCAAGTCCTTCTAGAGGATGTCGTCAAAAAAGATTGACAAATGAAAAAAGAGCGAGGAGAAAGATGGAATGGAAAAGAGGACGCATAGGAGACTTATTTCTGCATTCCACATCCGCTCCATTTCTCTTTTTGTTGCCTAATTTTAACGACACTCTCTAACACCTCCCCATCGCCATAGATGCAATAAACCAAGTTCTACTAGAACCCCATGATGGAATTGACGAACCGACAAAGTCGGAATCGAACACGAAGATTAAGGCGGCAATATCGCCACAATGAAAAGGCCAAAGCAAAATACATGGAACTATCCAGAGATGGCATTCCTTTATATGCTTAAGCTGATGTCCGCATCGTAATTCACAGAATCGAACCCAAAGCCAAAAAGTCGTAAAAAATCTCGCTGATATCCGGCAAAATCGGAAAGCTCTTCGAGATTTTCGGTCGTTATCTCGGGCCAAATCCTCTTTACCTCATCCTGGACATCGAGACGCATCTCCCAATCATCCATGCGAATGCGCCCCTTGGCGTCATGAAGCATCTGTTTCTCTCCACAAAGCCGCTCGCGAAAGAGACGATCCATTTGCTGGATACAGTTCTCATGAAGCACTTTCTGCTTCATCACTTTAAATAAAATCGCCATATAGAGCGGAACAACGGGAATGGCTGAGCTGGCCTGAGTGACGACCGCTTTGTTGACGACGATAAAGGCCTTTCCATGAAGATCGGATAGATGATCGGTTATTACCTGCGAAACACGCTCCAGATCTTCTTTTGCTTTCCCAATCGTCCCATGGGTATAGATCGGCCATGTGATTTCAGGCCCCACATAAGAATATGCCCATGCTTGGATCCCATCTGATAGGACATCGGCTGACTTTAGGGCATCCATCCATAGCTTCCAATCCTCCCCTCCCATGACCTTGATGGTTTCATAAATTTCCTGTTCATTGGCCGGCTCGATGGTGATTTCATGGACTTCTTTTTTGTCCGTATTGACGGTTTTACCCCTAAACGGCTGCCCGATGGGCTTTAGGAGGGAACGATAGGTCTCGCCGGTCTTGGGATCGATACGTCTCGGTGAGGCCAGGCTGTAAACGACGGCATCCACCTTGCCGAACTTCTCACGAATGAGCTCGATTGTCCGCTGCTTGCAGGTATCAGAAAAAGCATCGCCATTGATGCTTTCCGAGACCAATCCCGCCTGTTGTGCATATTCATCCAAGGTTCTTGCATTATAAAAACCGGCGGAAGCGGGACGATCATCCTCTTCTGGCCGTTCAAAAAAAACACCAATGGTATCGGCTTGTCCCCCTACGGTGGCAACGACGCGACTGGACAATCCATAACCCGTTGAAGAACCGATGATGAGGAATTTTTTCGGCATTCCGCTAATGTGGCCTTGTTTTTTAACATAAGCGATCTGCTCGCGAACATGTTCCCTGCAGCCTTCTGGATGCGATGTCACGCAGACAAATCCACGAATCTTCGGTTTAATCACCATAATAGGACTTTTGCCCTCTTTTATACGAAAGGAAAGAAGAATTCAAACCTCAAATGCTCGCTCCATGATTTCCTTCGCCGTTACGACGGCTGTTCCCTGTTTCGTTACCACAATCCCGGCCGCCATGTTGGCAAGATGCATCGCATCTTCAGGTGCAACCTGGGCTGCTAATGCAGCCGCCAACATGGCCACCACCGTATCGCCCGCTCCTGAAACATCAAAAACTTCCCTGGCACACGTTGGCATTTGACACACAATATTGCCATCACAGCTCAGCAACATCCCGTCTTTTCCCAGTGTAATGACCAGATATTGGGGATGGTAGCGCTGAAAAATTTTTTTACATATAAGCTCTTTGGGGAAATGTCGATGATCTTCCGGCATATTGGCTAGAGCGAAGGCCTCTTGGCGATTCGGTGTCATCAATGTCAGGTAGGAAAAATTCAATTCATGGCTCGGTTTTGGATCCCAGGCTAAAATCTTATGATGCTCCTGGGCATAGTGGGCCAGATGGTCGACAATGCCCTGGTCGACGACGCCTTTGGCGTAATCCGAAATAATAATGGCATCCACATAGGCCAAAGCCCTCTCAAGGGATTCCACGGCAGCAGCGTGCGCAAACGCTTTTTGATAGCGCGATGGCAAATCTTCCCTATCTAGGCGACACAGTTGTTGCTGTCTTGCCACAATGCGCGTCTTCAAGATGGTCTGGACACCGGACATAGAACTGCCATCTGCAGCGGTGATGCGGACCTGCTGCAACAATTGCTCCACACATGTCCCATGGAAATCCTTTCCCCATGTTCCTAAAAGCTTCGTCTGAACTCCCAAAGAAGCGAGATTGTGGGCGACGTTTGCCGCCGCACCTAAAACGTAGCGTTCCTCCTCAACAGAAATTACAGGAACAGGCGCTTCTGGGGAAATTCGGAACACATCGCCCGAGATATAGTGGTCCAGCATGACGTCTCCGACGACGAGCATATGTATCTTGGAAAGGTGCTGAAAAATTTTCGATAGAGCTTCCATAAAAATGAGTTTCGTTAAAGCATGGAACCATCTTTATTTTTCAACCGAAAATTGCTCGCGTATTCTCGCGTAAATTTTTTCCGTAGCTCCCATCTGCTGTCGCACCCATCCTTGTAAATGAGATGATATACCTTCCCTAAGGGACGCGTTACCCAGGAGCCTTAAAAGCTGTTCGCAAAGCTCATTTTCATCATGGATAACCCATGCCACGTTTTCTACCTCCAGGGCATGGGCCATGGTCTGGAAATTACTCATGTGAGGTCCATAGATCATGGGGAGACCGGCAAAAGCCGCATCGAGGGGGTTCTGGCCGCCGCGATTTTTTCCGAAACTCTTGCCGATAAAGGCAATATTTCCCGCAAAGGCTAGGCGTTCGAGCTCGCCGGTCGTATCCGCTAATACGACATCGACTTCGGACTTTGCTTTCCCTTCCGATCGCCGATACCAGGAAAAACCGCTGCGGTGGAGAAGTGCCGAAACCTCATCTCTACGCTCCGCATGCCGCGGAACGAGAAGTAGCCGTACGGATGGCAGCACTCCCTTATGCCTGACTTTTTTTAAAAAATTCAAGAGCAAAGATTCTTCCCCTGGCCAAGTCGACATGCCGATGAGGACGATATCTTTTGGAGAAAATCCGAGCTCCTCCCTTAGACGTAATCTCTCTTCGGGAGAGGATAAAATGGGTTCTCGATCCCATTTCAAATTTCCGATGACCGATAGGCAATGGGAGGGCATACCGATATTCTTGAACTTAGTGGCTTCTTCCTCCGAAGGTAATGTTATCCATGTGATGTGTTTTCCCAGCCATCGAACCCAATGGGGGACACGGCGGTAGTGGCGATAAGAACGATCGGACAGGCGCGCATTGACGAGAAAAACGGGAACCTTATGGCAGGAGGCTTGGGTTAAAAACTCCGGCCAAAGTTCCTCATCCACCAACAGAACCATATCTGGTTGGATATGTTGCCATGCCAAGCACATCACGGGATAAAAATCCCAAGGGAACCAGGCGTAGGCCAAAAGTAGAGAGGCATATTGTTCTTCGACGATGCGGTAAGCCGTGCTGGTGGATATCGTTAAAAAAACCTCTATCCGCGGATTCTGTCTCAGTTTATGCAGCAAATGGCCAATGGATTTAAGTTCCCCTACGCTGACCGCATGGATCCATATGCGTTTTTTCTCAGAAGATTTTTTTGGAAGACGTGTTTCATAGAGGCCCCAGCGTTGCCACCATCGACGCAAATAGCCCCCCCTTTTTATACGCCTGAAGGCGTAATAGGGCATCACTAAAAGCCACATCGGTAAAAATAGGATGCGGTAAAAAAAAATCATCAGCGTTTACTAAAGGGTGTCATCAAAATCAGGTAGCAAAAAGGGAGATAGAATGGATATGGAATATGGAAATAAGTCTTCTATGTGTCCTTTTTTCCCTCTTTCTTCCCTCTCTTTTTCCTTTTGTCAATCTTTTTGGACGACACCCTCTAAAGCGTAAAATCAAAAACTCAATAGTGCTTTTGAACACCGTCTCCATCTGATCGGTGGGTTTGTCGCCTTTGGCTCCCTTCGGGAGCACCCGCACAGCGGGTTGTGCCGAAGAACCAGGAAGGGAACCTTCCTGGTTCTTCGGCACAAAGGCGGCAAACGAGTACCCCCAAAGTAAAGAAATTTTCGAAATGCAAACCCGCCCGTCAGATGGAGACGATGTTCGACACACCTCAAGCTATTCGCAGATTTCCTTAAGACTCGCCCTAAACTCACCTCCCAATAGGGGGAATGCAGGGTTCTGTTTTTCAGAGCCTTGTTGCCAGCCGCCGCCTTTGCGGTAAGAAAAAATACAAAGCGGGAGCTTTTATTTTTCCTTGCCGCAGCCCGCACAGCGGGCAGGAGCCCTCTGGGCTCCAAGGCGGCGGCAACGCTCTCGCAGACGGGCATAGCGATACGTCGTCAAGAAACCCTGAGTCAAAGCAATATAGAGTCCTAAAAAACCATCCAAGCAACCCAATTTCAAGACATATCCCCTGAAAAATCGCCACAGCGATCGGGCAAAAATTTCCAAGGCACAGACAGGACGTACCCTCTGTTCCTGAACCCACAAATCGGCATACTTCAGGCCCGTCTGTAGCTGCTCCTGAAAAGAACGATAGGTATAATGGTACAGATGGCCACGGACACGTTTTATCTTTCCTGTAATTTCTAGGCGTTCATGTACGGCATCACCACTCCAATGGCCTTTTTCTTTTCGATATAATCTGACAACATAATCGGGATACCATTCTCCGTGGCGAATCCATTTTCTCTGAAAATAAACCAGGCGAGAAAAATTTGTCCCATCATAGGCTACGGCATCATTGGCGGAAAAAAAATCCTGCATAGAGAGCTTTAAATCAGGAGAGACCTCTTCATCGGCATCCAGCGACAAAATCCAAGGTTGAGCGCTAAGGCCAGCCCCGAAGTTCTTCTGGGCACCATAGCCCATCCAGGGATGCTCCACGACCCTAGCACCAAGCTCTTCCGCTTTTTGAACCGTAGCATCCGTACAGCCATTCACTACGACGATGATTTCCTGAACCCAATCCATAACACTTGCCAAACAGCGCTGGATATTTTTTTCCTCATTGCGAGCGATGACGATTACACTTATGGGACAAACTTTCTGTGGATGACTTATGGAAGAAGCATTCACGCAAAGCGCCCTTTTAAATAAGGGCAGGCCGAAGGACAAGTCTATCTTTTCTTGAAACAGGAAAGCTTTCCTTTAAACCTTCATTAAAAATTTTTTGATTTTTTAAGCTTATGGAAAAAATTTCCTCTCATCATCATGTCAGTATTTATCTGGAAGCCATAGGGCCTCTGGGAACAAATACTGGTTTCGTCGTCGACGAAAGGACACGACACGCTGCTATCATCGATGCCCCTCCGGGGATCTGGGATTTTCTCCAGACTCATCCATTATCGCGCCAATGGACACCGGTTCACCTCCTCATCACCCATGGCCACTGGGATCACATGACCGATGCTTCCCATTTCGCCGAGCATTATATTCCCTTATGGGCCGGAGAAGCTGATACGTTTTGCTTTCAACATCCCGAGACCATGACGGCATTCGGACTTGATACCGGTAAGATGGTTCCCTGTGACATCGATCGTTTCATGGATGACGAAAAAGTTTACGAAATTTTTTCATCCCCTTCACTTAGTCTGCAAACGTTTCATGTTCCTGGACATTCGCCGGGAAGTTTTGCCTATTATTTTCCATCCGCTTCCCTGGCATTTGTCGGAGATACCCTTTTCGCCGGTGGCGTAGGGCGTTCCGATCTTCCCGGCGGTCAAAAATCTCTCCTTTTCCAGAGCATTCGCCAAAAACTTTATACGTTACCCGAACAGACGATCATCGTACCGGGACATGGATCTTTGACCTCCATTGCTCAAGAAAAACGAAATAATCTCTATGTAGGACCTGCACCAACCGCCCGTCGTGAACCGTAAAACTTCATCACCATCACCGGATGATTTCTGGAAGGATGATCCCGGACATCCCGAAGACTCTGGAGCCCTACAGCGCTACGTCCCTCTGGCGGTTCGTATGCGGCCCCGTTATCTGGAAGAGATGGTCGGTCAGAAACAAATTCTCGGTGAGGGACAGCTCCTGCCCAAGCTCATTCGACAGAATTCCTTCGGCAGTCTGCTCTTCTATGGCCCTCCAGGATCTGGAAAAACTTCCCTCGCCGAAGTCATTGCCCATGAGACGCATCTTCCGCTCATCCAGATTAATGCCGTATCTTCCAATGTCAACGAACTGCGGGAAATTTTACAAACGGCCCGGAAAAATTCTCACCATTTCACGCTCCTCTTCATCGACGAAATCCACCGCTTCAATAAGGCCCAACAAGACCTTCTTTTGCCCGACCTCGAAAATGGCTCCGTTCGGCTCCTGGGGGCCACGACCCACAATCCAGGGTTTTCCATCATCCCTCCCCTTTTGAGCCGAAGTCATCTGTTTCATCTGGAACCTTTGGCGGAAAATGAAATCGTCGCCGTTCTGGCATTGGCTTTACGGGATAAAACACGCGGGCTGGGAAATACCCAATGCCAAGCTTCCTCTGACGTGCTCACACAATTGGCCAAGTTTTGCGATGGTGATTTGCGCCGTGCTTTGAATGCCTTGGAAACGCTCATATTGAGCCTCCCCATGGGAACGATCTTGGGTCACCAGGAGCTTGCTATTTTTGCCCAAGAGAGACAGATTCGCTATGACGCTGATGAAGATGAGCACTATAACACGATTTCAGCTTTTATCAAAAGCATCCGCGGCTGTGATCCCGATGCCGCGATCTATTGGCTCGCCAAGATGCTGGAAGGCGGAGAAGATCCGAGATTTATCGCCCGTCGACTCATCATCGCCGCTTCGGAAGATGTGGGCCTGGGAGATTCCCGGGCACTATCATTGGCCAATGCCTGCTTCGATGCCTGTGAACGCGTCGGAATGCCGGAATGTGCCCTGAACTTAGCCCATGTGACGGTATTTTTAGCTACGGCTCCTAAGAGCAACTCTACCTATACGGCTTTGATTCGCGCTCGAGAAAGTATTCGTCAGGAGGGTATCCAGGCCGTCCCACTTTGGTTACGCGATGGCAATACGGCGGTTGCAAAACAACTGGAACAATCCCAAGGCTACCGTTACAGCCATGATTATGCCGAAAATATCTCTGGGCAGGAGTTTATGCTCCAACCAAAAACCTTCTATTTTCCTAAAAAAATCGCCTCTGAAATCAGCATTGCCGAACGCCTTGAGCATTGGAAAGAACGGAAAAGGAATTTACAGAACAATCACGGAGATGTGTCCTCATAGGGGCTTTCCATAGGGATTGCCTTGGAGCACCGTCTCCCATCTGACGGGCGGGTTCACCGCCTTTGAGCCCAGAGGGCTCTGACCCGCTGCGCGGGCCGCGGCTAGAAAAAATGAAAGCTCCCGCTTTGCATTTTTTCCTAGCCGCAAAGGCGGCGAACAATGGCAAGCTGCTCATCCTAGGAACCTTCGCACCAAGAAAATTGCCATAGACAGGGCAGTCCGTAATGCTTCTTCGGTACTGGGATGAAAATTTTGCCATTGTAGATTCAATGCCTTTCGTGGATGATACGGGATGAATGACGAGAATATCTTTTTCAAAAAATTCCATGACTTTATTCAGCGATGAGGCACTAGATCACCTTCGCCAAAACGATCCTCTTCTGGGCAAAGCAATCGATCGCTTCGGGAAAATAGAAATGGACATAAATCCTGATCCATTCGCCGCACTCATAAGAAGTATTGCGGGCCAACAAATATCCGGGAAAGCAGCTGAAACCGTATGGAATCGATTGAGCGCCGCTTGCCATCCCATGGAGGCCGTAACGATCCATAAAACGGACTTATCCGTTATCCAGTCCTGCGGAATGAGTCTGCGCAAAGCGGAATATATTCGCGGTATCGCCGATAGGGTCGTCACCGGGGCATTGGACCTGGAGCACCTGAAGAGTCTACCGGATCAAGAGATTCTACGGGAATTGACGACCTGCCGAGGCGTTGGCCCATGGACGGCCGAAATGTTACTCATTTTTTCCTATCAAAGGCCCGATATTGTTTCGTGTAACGACCTAGGTATTCGTTTAGGTATGGTACGTCTTTACGGATTAGAGGCTTTGACTAAGGCACAATTTCAGTCCTACCGCGAACGCTACACCCCTCATGGGACGGTTGCCTCTTTCTATTTATGGGCACTTGCCAATCTAAAGGGTGTCGATTTTATAGAGCTTCCCGAAAACTAAAAATTTATAAAATGTATGACATAAGAGTTAATGCATTGCCCATTTGGCATAATCTTCCATTAGGATAGACGAGTTCCGTTTTGCCTTTTACCGTTAATACCATGAGTTTTTCCGACAATAGACATATTGCACGAGACGATGGCGATCCCTCATCTGATGACTGGAATGAGACCGATTGGCGGCGCTACCTCACACAGATCGACATAGAGACTACTTTGTTCCTCAAGAAGTTCATCCAACTGCGCCACATCATTAATCATCTCGATCTCATCGCGATCCAAATGGGTTGGGCCCAACAGGAAGATCGTTCCATCGAGGCCATTATCCAAAAGCGCTGGCGCGAGGGCCCCCAGACGCTTCACAAGCACCCCGTTTACATCGTCACCCATGGGCTCTATCACTTCCTCTACAAAAATTGGGAACTTTACCAAGAATCCGTCTCGTCGTTCCATTCTCAAATTTCTTGGATTTACGCGAGGCTGCTCGCCATTGGGGAACACAATGCACTACTCGGCATAGCTTGTATGGATATGGATGATCCCGTTCTCGCCATCTGCCACTTCAAATCGGCACTTCAAAGTGTCAATCACAGCATGAGTCTCATTCAAAAGGCCCCCAGGCCTTCTGAAAAAACCAAGATGCTCCTCCATGATACCGTCTTGGCCTGCTTCGATCTCCGTGAAGTATGGCTACGGGTGATGGCCAATTGCCGAAATATCGAAAAAGACGAAGAGGAAAGTGACAACGAAAACGAGTAACTCTCTCTATTTCCCAGATTTAGAATAGGTATGTCCAAGCTGCTCATAGTTGACGATGAGAAGAATACAAGGGAGGCCCTAAAAGAGCTTCTCCAGGATTCATGGGATGTCTATCTCGCTGCCAATGCCAATGATGCCTGTCTTCTATTACGTAAAGAAAGCGTCGATGTCGTATTAACTGACCTTCGCATGTCCCCCATGGATGGATTGCAGTTTTTGGACAAATTACACCCACTCTCTCCAGCTCCACCTTGTATTGTTATGACGGCCTATGGAGATATCGAAACGGCGGTTAAAGCGATGAAGAGAGGTGCTTTTGATTTTATCAGCAAACCTCTGGACCTTGAACGTTTACGCGTGATGCTGCGACAGGCAGCGAATGAAAATAAGCGTTTGCATGCAATAGGGAATGGAAAATCCTTTACCAGGGATGAAGGGACAAAGGCCGTAGTTTCTACGCCCATCGTTTTGCAAAATAATGCAAAACCTCTTCCTTCACAATGGAATTTTCTCTGCGCTCCCGATTCTCCACTTGTGGCCCTCAAGCAAAAATCTGCTCTTGTCGCGAAATCCAATGCCAGCGTCCTTCTTCAGGGAGAAACCGGGACCGGGAAGGAAATTTTCGCCAATTGGATCCACTACCACAGCCCAAGGGCATCAGGGCCCATGGTCACCGTCCACTGCGCGGCATTGCCGGAAAATCTTTTGGAAAGTGAATTATTCGGCCATGAACGCGGCGCTTTCACGGGCGCCATGAACCGCCATGTGGGTTATTTCGAGCGCGCCCAACATGGGACGATTTTTCTCGATGAGATCGGTGAGATCAATCTCCAAACCCAAGTAAAATTACTGCGCTTTATCGAAACGTTGCAGATTGAACGTGTGGGAGGAACGGAGCCCATGACTCTGGATGTTCGTCTCATCACCGCCACGCATCGGCCGCTGGAAGCCATGATACAGGAAGGAAGTTTTCGTGAAGACCTTTACTATCGGCTTAATGTCATCAAACTTCAGATCCCGGCCCTGAGGGATCGTCCCATGGATATTCCCATACTCTTGGATTTTTATCTTCAAAAGGCCTGCTACGACAATGGCATCGCAGAAAAATTGAGCTTTTCATCAGAAGCTCTTGATGCACTCCAGCATTACTTCTGGCCAGGCAATATTCGCGAATTACGGCATACATGCGAAAGTGCCGCGATTCTCATGCCAGAAGATCGCAACCTGATCCATTTAAATGATTTAGATACCAAATTCGTCACACAATTGCCCGTTTCAAATATAATCTCACCCAAACTGGTACCGGTCTCATCCCCCATATATCTGGAAGATCACCAGGAAAAGCTCACGCAGCAAAAACTTCAAAAGGCTCTGGAAAAAGCAAAAGGAAACAAAACATTAGCCGCCAAACAACTCGGTATCAGCCGGCGTACATTGTACCGAAAAATGCGAATGCTGCATCCCAGTAGCTCCTGATCTTTACAAAAAATTTAAAATAAAATATTGCTTTTAGCATTCTTTTTTCGTAAGCCTGTAGCTATCCCTTTATGAATTCATATCGCCTAATGTTTGTATTTTATGATCGTTACCCTAGGTGTTGACCATCATGCAGTGGAGTTAAAACAATCTGTTATCGGCCATTTGGAAGAAATGGGCTTTGAGGTAATTGATCGCGGCACATCCGACTCTACTCCAGTGGATTACCCCGATATCGCTCGAAAGGTCGCCAAAGACATTCGGACAATGAAGGCCAATTTTGGAATTCTCATGTGCCAGACAGGAATGGGAATGTCCATCGCCGCCAATAAATTTCAAGGAATCCGCGCCGCATTGGTCATGAATGAAGAAATGGCTAAATTGGCACGACTTCACAACGACGCCAATGTCCTTTGCATCGGCAGCAAATATGTCCTACCTGAAGATATTCATCCTATCCTGGATACCTTCTTCAAGACCGAATTCGAAGGTGGGCGCCATGAGCGACGCCTCAGCAAAATCGTGGAATTCGAATTCAGTCGAATGTAGTGCTTAGAGGGTGTCATCAAAACCAGACGGCAACCTTCTCATCTTGTTCTACTCATCTGATATGTCGCGCTTCCTATGTGTCCTTTTTCCCATTCCCTCTTCTTTCCTCTTTTTTCCTTTGTTAATCTTTTTTGACGACACCCTCTAGTGCTTAGTCCTTTCTCTATTGGCAAAAAAATAGCTCGATAAGCACCTGGAGGCTTATCGGATTTCGCCGTGTTCTCAACCTTGGGAGTATCAGGTTTGCCGCCTTTGCGGTAAGGAAAAAATGCAAAGCGGGAGCTTTCATTTTTTCTTACCGCGGCCCGCG
>JAIRRP010000026.1 GCA_031255915.1 Puniceicoccales bacterium
ATGGTGCGATAAAGCGCCAACATCTTCCAAATACGAATCATCATCAAGGTGCTGTGCAATCCCAACATCCCGCCAGGCCCCGCATTGTAAATAAATCCACTCCAGGAAAAATTCCGAAAGCATTCCTTCAGCGGTTCCCACAAAACATCCGCCCTCGCATTTTCAAACCTCTTAAAATATACCCATTTGCCTCCACCAAGAACTCCCACCTGCGGAAAGATCGTAGCCGTATCGAGGCAGAGGTAGTATCCATAGCTAAGGTCCATAGGGCATGAAGCAGGTCAGCATTTTTTTATCCCGTAACAATCCCAAATAACGTCCTGTAACAGAAAATTGAAATACCCAAAGGGTGTCGTTAAATAAAAGATTAACAAAAGGAAAAGAAAGGAAAGAGGGAATGGAAAAAGGATACATAGGAGACACGACCTATCAGATGAATTATGGAATAAGATGGAAAGGCTACTGCCTGGGAGAGAGGGAACAATTGGGCGACATGGCAAAGATAATCGACTATTTATAAATGCAGTGTTTTGGATACTGATGATTGGGGCCCCTTGGAGAGACCTTTCGCCGGACTTTGGAGATTGGAAAAACACTCACCGTAGATTCAGCCGCTGGAGGGATCGCGGTGTGTGGAAGAATTAGTCGACAATCTATGTGGCGAGCCAGATTTAGAGTGGGTGATGATGGATGCCACGCATATCAAAATTCACCAGCACGGCACCAGAGCGAAGGGAGACAGTCAGGCAATGGCTCGCACAAAAGGAGGCTCCATACGAAATTACATGTGGCCGTAGATAAGGTTGGTCATCCGCTTAAAGTCATGGCAACAGAAGGCACAGAACCGGATTGCAAGCGGGCATTGGAGTGGGTCACACCCTTAGATGCCAGTTGTCTTCTCGCAGACAAAGCCTATGATTCCGATGATATCATCCTTTCCTCTCGTGGTATCGTTCCCATCATTCCGCCGAAGATCAACAGAAAATCTCAACGCCCTTACGATAAAAATATCTACAAAAAGCGCCGCATCATTGAAAATTTTTTCCTTAAAATGAAAGAATGACGTTCCATTTCCACTCTATACTTTAAAAATATTCACTCTTTTGTTTTTGTATTCCATGTCCGTTCCATCTCTCTTTTCGCTGCTTGATTTTGATGACACACTCTAGAATCACCCATAGGGTAGAGAGGGAGGATGCATCAGGAAGACCTACAGAATTCGAAATATCGTAGAACGAGTCCATGCAATAAGCATCGCATGATGTCAATCTCCGTAGTGCTTAAACATCATACGAACCAGGACGATGCTTTCTTTTTTGCGCACTTCATAAACCAATCGATGCCTTATGTTCATACGTCGACTGTAGATATTTTTTATGCCGAATAATTTCTCGAATGGAGGTGGGGTTTGATAAGGATTATGGGAAATGATATCTATGAGTTGGCGCGTCTTTTCGCTCAGTCCACATTTTTTTAATTTTATGGCATCTTCCTGTGCGCGCTTCGTATAAAGAACTCTCCACATCACCATGATAGAGAATCCGAACAGTCCTCTAAATTAACCGTCTCGGTGATAGCTTTAAAATCCTTCGAAGAGGATATTAAGTAGAGTGTTTCGTTCATGGAATTCCAATCTTCCTCAGAGAGGATAACCGTATTACCACCGCTGCGCCGCTCAATGACCACAGGTTCATGCGTGGAGCAAACGTGATTTAGAATATGGCTCAAGTCGTTTCTGGCTTTCGTGTAGGATATACTCGTCTTCATGTTTTTTGGTTCCTAAATAGACAGGTAACATGTCTTATGATTTTTGTCAAATGTTTTCATGAAAAAATGGTTTTATTTATAAGCCTACAAAAGGACTCTTGGCATGCTGAAATACCGACTCAATTCCTTTCTTTTAGGCCTAGAGGGTGCCGTCAAAACTAGACAGCGAACTTCTCATCTTGTTCCACTCATCTAATAGGTTATGTTTCCTATGTGTCCTCTTTTCCATTCCCTTTTTCTTTCCTCTCTTTTTCCCTTTGTTAACCTTTTTTGACGACACTTTTTAGTAGGGTTCTGAGATATTTTCGAGGAGTTGGATATTGGGTGCGCTGCCTTTGGCGGAGGAAGAAAATGAAAAGTTTCATTTTCTTCCTGCCGCAGCCCGCGTAACGGGCAGGAGCCTGGAAGGCTCCGAAGGCAGCGAACCCGATCGAGCCTTTGTAGACGGTGCCTAGAGGGTGTTGTCAAAAAAGGTTAACAAAGGGAAAAAGATGGAATGAAAAAAAGGACACATAAGAGGCATGATTTATCGAATGAATTGTGGAATAAGATGAAGAGATTGCTGCTTAATTTTTGACGACACCCTCTAGTCTTTATAAGATTTTTTTAGTGGCATACTGAAATCTAATGCTTCTAGAAATCGAGTTCCTATCATCGCTGTAAGTGCCTTCATTAAGGTCACTGCATTTAACTGTGTAATTTTTAAAGTATTTGGGTCAAAGGGTCATAATCTCTCATGGCCTCTTCGATGGAAATTTTAGGGATGTATCCCAGGTCTTGCTCCGCTGCGCGCTGTGAGAAGTAATGATCTTTACTGAGGGCTATGGCTAGAAATCGCGTCATGAGGGGTTCTTGGTGATTTTTCCGCCATTGGGAAAATTTTTCTAAGAAGAATCCCGTCGTGTAGGCAGCACCAAAGGAAATAGTACGCGTGATAGAAGGGCATCTTAGGCGCTGCAGGATATCATCGATGACCGTCCAGAGGCATAGAGGTCGTTCTTGACCGATGAAATAGGCTTTGCCTCCGGGATGTCCCCGAAGGAGCGCTAGAAAGGCGAGCTCGTGGGCATGGGCCGCATTGCGAATATGGGTCATGTCTACGAAGTTTTTTCCGGAGCCTACCCGTACTAGTCGTCCAGCTCGCAGGCGCTGAAGTATACGCGGGATGAGGTGTTGATCTCTATGGCCGAAGAGAAGATGGGGCCGTAATGCGATGGTCTTGAGTGTTGCCGAATTAGCTTTTAGGATGAGTTTTTCTGCCTGAATTTTTGTCCTGGCGTAATCGCAGAGGGGATGGGGGGAGTAGGGTAGCGATTCATCGCCATTGCGGATGGCCTTTCCGTTGAAGACGACGCACGGGGAACTGGTATAGATGCATTTTGAAACGCGGTTCTGTCGACAGGCCTCGAGTACATTGAGCGTCCCCTGGATATTGGTGCTATCATAGAGTGTCGGATGGGATTCGATCCCTGCCTTTGATGCGATGTGGAATAGGACCTCTACGCCGCGGGTAGCTTCTAAAACGTCGGGAAAATGTCGGATATCGCCCTTGTAGTATTCTACCGGGAGGGATAACGCAAATCGTTCTTGTCGTCCTAAAACGCGGACGTGCATATCCTGCTGCAGCAGGAGGGGCACTAAATGCTGTCCCAAAAAACCATTGCCGCCGGTGATGAGTGCTTTCATAGCCTTTCTCGCGAAAGTGAAAAAGGGAAGCTTTAAGTCAAGGTGTTCGGAGTTGTAGGGGATTGAATTTAGGGATAAGAGGGATCTTTTTTGTGGATCGTCGCGTTTTGCTTGCTGTCTTTGCCATAGGCAAATGGGAATTTGCCTATGGTGGCCCGCTTTGCGGGCGCTCCCGAAGGGAGCCAAAGACAGCAAGGCGAATGACCGATGACTTCGTCACCTTTCCAAAATACGCAGGATTCCTAAAGGGGTGATCACGCAAGCTCCTCGGAATTTCCCATAAAAGAACGGGAAGATTTTTCTCTTGGGAAATGGATCACCGTCTCCGTCCAACGGGCGGGTTTGCCGCCTTTGAGCCCTTCGGGCTCTGGCCCGCTGTGCGGGCCGCGCTGAGGAAAAATAAAAGCTCCCGCTTTGTATTTTTCCTCAGCGCAAAGGCGGCAAACAGGACGTTCCTGTCCACTGGGAAAGCCATGGGCCATAGGGACATTATTTTTGCTGGTCGAGGGATGGATTTCCTTCTAGAATTTTCCATATCGTGAGTAAGGTGAGAGATCGAGGAATTGTACTTCGGAGCCCAAAGGGCTCAAGGGCGGCGAACCCTTTTACCGGGCAGGTGTTTTTTTTGAAAGAAATCTTGAGCTGGCGGGTCCTATTATGCCTCCATATCACTTCTCTCCTCGCGGCCGCCATCATTTCGCCGGGCATCATACGTCTTTGGGTATTTTGGAACATAAAATTTCCCAATCGTGTGGTGACCTATATCCTGGCGAAGGGGTTTAGGGTGACCTACGATCGTATTTATCTGCTGTGTTTTGCGCTGGCGCTTCTGCCTTTCGGATGGAAAGTATTACGGAACCGAAGAGCTCTATCGTGGGTCGGTGTGGAAAAAAAGCCTGGATGGTCTTTTTTGGGAAAATTTTTTGTCATGGGGGTGGTGTTGGACTTAATCCTGATCATTGCACAGATGTTTTATTTTCCTTTTACTTTTACCCCTTGGAGTCCAGGATTGTTGAGGTTAATTCTGTGGTGTGGAATAAGTGCCTGCATGATTGCCTTTTTGGAAGAATGGTTTTTTCGTGCTTGTCTGTTGGGATCTTTATGGCGTTCCTGTGGTGAACGGGGTGCACTACTCGTAAGTGCGTTGATTTTTGCCTATTCTCATTTTAAAATTCCGAGATCATTGGATATTCCTGTGACTGAAGTGACCTGGAGCAGCGGTTTTCTCGCCATGTACTGGCATCTCATGGGCATTTTTAGGAATTTCGAGCTTATTCCATTCGCGATTCTCGTGGTATTAGGGGTGGTATTATCGCAATTGGTCTTGCTCTACCGCTCCCTTTTGCCGGCTGTTGGTTTTCATGCGGGTATTGTTTGGGCTCTTATGGTTTACAAGAAGTGCGTCGATGTGGAGATGTTGCCGCATCCGTTCTTGGGCACGTGGCGTTTGATGGATGCTCCGGCGACGCTTTGTGTACTCTTGGGTACGTCATGGGTACTGCGGGCCTATAGGAGAAGGGATGTCTTGCTATGAGCTTCAGGGTGTTCGTCCCATCGCCTTTGCGCTAAGGAAAATGCAAAGCGGGAGCTTTCATTTTTTCTTAGCGCGGCCCGCGTAGCGGGCGAGAACCCGAAGGGCTCAAAGGCGATGGGCCCGCCGGTGCGTTGGAGACGGCGCTCGGCCGGCCGCCGGCTGTCTTTGGATTCCAAAGGAATCGCTCGCGTAGCGAGCCACAACATGCAAATAAAATTTGCATGTTGCAAAGACAGCCAATAAAACAGCGTGAGTTTTAAAATTCGCGCTGCGTATATCTATGGAAGAATTGGTGATCATCGGGAGCGGTTGCGCCGGCTTAACGGCAGCCATCTATGCCGCCCGAGCAGGTTTGAATCCACTGGTCATGGAAGGGGAGCAGCCAGGAGGCCAATTGATAACGACGGCCTATGTCGAGAATTTTCCCGGATTTCCGAAAGGTATTTCCGGCTATGATCTTGTTGCAAATATGCGGCAGCAGGCCGAACGGTTCGGCGCTCGTTTTCTTTCGGATAATGTCGAGAAGGTGTCGTTCGAGGATCGAGGGAAAGGGTTAATATGTCGTGCGGAAGGAGAAATGTTTTCCAATGCTATCATTGTGGCGACAGGAACGGCTCCACGTAAGCTGGAGATTCCAGGCGAGGAAAGATTTTATGGAGGAAAAGGTGTCAGCGCCTGTGCGATTTGTGATGGTGCATTCTACCGTGGCCAGGATGTGGCGGTTATAGGTGGTGGAGACGTAGCCTGTGAAGATGCTCTTTTCCTGACGCGTTTTGCCTCACGGGTGTATCTCATTCACCGGCGAGATCAGTTGAGGGCTTCGAAAATCATGGCGGAGCGGGTCATCAATCATGAAAATATCCGATGCTTGTGGAAATACAGGCCCATACGCATCGATGGGGTCAATAATATCGAATCGCTGTGGCTCCAACATGTGGATACGCAGGAGATCATATCGCTGCGATGTAGCGGCATCTTTTTGGCCATTGGGCGTGTGCCGAATACCTCTATTTTTCGAGGCGTGCTTCCGCTCGACGAGCAGGGCTATACCCAGAGGACAGGTGTGTCGATCCCTGGGCATTCGGAGTACCTTTCAGGGGTTTTTGTGGCCGGAGATTGTGCCGATCCTTCTTATCGTCAGGCTGTTGTGGCGGCCGGAATGGGCTGTCAGGCGGCCATAACGGCGGAGCGTTATCTCTCGGAGAGGAGTTATGGAGCCTAAGCTTCAGCTGAAGAGAGCCTCAGAGCTCGTATCAGACCCTTCACTGCGGCCGAAGGGTTTTGATGATTTTATCGGCCAGAGACGCACACTGGAGCGTCTAAAGGTCATGACCGGTGCCGCGAAACAACGGCATGAAGCATTGCGACATGTATTATTGAGCGGTCCTCCAGGGTTAGGCAAAACGACGTTGGCAATGATTTTAGGCCATGAGATGGGTACTCAGACGCGTATCACATCGGGCCCTGTCATTGAAAAAGCGGGCGATTTGGCGGGATTACTGACGAGTTTGGAGTCGGGTGATGTTCTGTTCATCGATGAGATCCATCGGATGCCGAGGGCGGTCGAGGAATATTTGTATTCTGCGATGGAGGATTTTTGCATCGACATTCTGATCGACCAGGGGCCACAGGCCAGGTCCATTCGCTTGGATTTGCCTCGGTTTACCCTTGTTGGTGCGACGACCCGGACGGGTCTTTTAACACCGCCACTTCGGAGTCGTTTCCAACTTCAGACGAGGTTGGGATACTATGAAATCGATGATTTGGTGAGTATTGTCACGCGTAATGCACAGTTATTGTCCATCGAGATAGATCGTGAAAGCGCTGAGGAAGTGGCTCGTCGATCGAGGGGAACACCCAGAATTGCCAATAATTTATTGGGTTTTGTCCGGGATTATTGCCAACAACAAGGACAGCGAGTTGTCTCGGTAGCGTTGACTCGAGATGCTTTGGAGTTATTAGAGATCGATGCATCGGGTCTCGATGAAATGGATAAGCAAATCCTGAACTGTTTGGCCGAAAATTACCATGGTGGGCCGGTGGGTATTGGGACACTGGCAGCGGCTGTCGGTGAGGATCGGCATACGCTGGAAGAGGTTCATGAGCCTTATCTCGTGCAGGAAGGGTATTTGCAGAGAACCCCACAGGGGCGTCTTTTAACGCCAAAAGCCTGGGCGAAATTAGGATTAGTGCCTTTGGCAGAAGTTTCGAATCAATCGGAGATTCATTTTTAATGCCCGCTCTCTAAATTCTTGACAGGGGACGTGTTTTGAGGAAAACCCAATTGGTTTCCTGCTTTCGGGGTTTCGTAAAGTGTTGCTTTTCGATTATGACTAAGGATGAAATTCATAAGATTGTTCTAGATATTATACGAGAGATTGCGCCGGATGAAGATGTTTCTCAGGTGAAGCCAGAGCTGCCTTTGAGAGAACAGCTGGATTTGGATTCTATGGACTTTTTGGATATCGTGATGGAACTCCGTAAGAAGTACAATATCGAGGTTCCGGAGGCGGACTATAAGCGATTGGAGTCTCTGGATTCGTGTGCCGAGTATCTGGCGGATAAATTTTAGGGACTTTGGGAAAGCTTTTGGGTCCTTCGAAGGTTCCCATCAGGTTGAGAAATTGACCTCTGATTATTGATGTGAGAAGCTTCCGGAGCATCTAGTAGAAGTCTCCTCTGGTTTTTTGCTATTTCCAGTAACATGGCTTTTGGGGACTGTCTTTCTTGCAAGACAGCGAGGTTCCTGTTGGGTAATGAGCGCTCTTTGGGCGAATTCCCCTTCAGTGGCGATATTCATCGCAGCGCTCCGCCCGTATCAAACACTGCGCATGGGAGGTTCTTGGGAAGATTTTTTCTTGAGGGATTGGTGTACCGTCTCCGTTTGACCGGCGGGTTTGCCGCCTTTGAGCCCTTCGGGCTCCTGCCCGCTACGCGGGCAGCGGTAAGGAAAAATGAAAGCTCCCGCTTTGCATTTTTTCTTCCCGCAAAGGCGGCAAACAGAACATTCCTGAACCTAAAAAACATCTTAAAAATTCCTTTTGGGAGACGCTTCTGGAAAAGCGATGAATCATAGAGATACCATTTTTACTGGTCGAGACAGAGATTTCCTTCTAAAATCTTCTGTGTTGTGGTCGAAGATATTCATTTGAAGCCGTGTATCGAATTGAGAAATATCTGGAAGGGATTTCAAGGTCCCCATGGTCGAACGGAGATTTTAAGAGGATTATCATTCTCGTTATTTCCTCGAGATTTTGTAGGGATCAATGGGGTTTCGGGTGCTGGAAAAAGTACCTTTCTGAATATCTTGGCTGCCCTGGAGAAATCTGA
This sequence comes from Puniceicoccales bacterium, assembly GCA_031255915.1. Classification (GTDB taxonomy): domain Bacteria; phylum Verrucomicrobiota; class Verrucomicrobiia; order Opitutales; family JAIRLG01; genus JAIRLG01. The sequence goes on from JAIRRP010000026.1 coordinate 8,318, forward strand.
TGAGGGAAAGGTGTTGTGGAATGACCATTGCGTCTGTTCCTGGCCTGCGAAAAAGCTATCGCGCTGTCGCGCTTCACAAATAGGGTTTGTATTCCAGAGTTGCCATTTAGTTCCGGAGTTAGATGTTACGGAAAATATCCTATTGGTGTGCAGAATTGCAAGGGGGCACGTAGGCGACAAGGACCGATTAAAGGTTCAGGAGTTTTTAGGTCGATTAGGGATAGGATCACAGGCGCATCAATTGCCGATGACGCTTTCTGGTGGTGAGCGACAGAGGGTGGCAATTGCCAGGGCGTTGATGTGTCATCCTGAAGTTATCGTTGCCGATGAGCCCACGGGAAATCTCGATGAATCGACGGGAGAACAAGTCATGCGGCTCTTAGAAGAGATTTGTGAAGAGGAACATAAGGCGCTCTTACTCGTTACGCACCATGTACCTTTTTCACAGCGGATGAAGCGTCAGTATCGTTTGCACCAAGGGGTTTTGGAAAAATTGTAAATCGTGTGGGAATTTTTATTTCTGGATTCGTTGTCCATCATTGAATAGCGGTGGCGCTGCTAGAAACTAATTGACTTTATTCCGTCATATAACGCCTGAAGTCACATTATTGGCCATACGTTTTTCAGTAAGCATCCCATGGTGGGATATAGGGAAAATGATATTTTTCACATACTATGGTTTGATTTTACCCTAGAGGGTGTTGTCAAAATCAAGCAGCGAAAAGAGAGATGGGGCGGATGTGGAATGCAGAAACAAGTCTCCTATATATCCTTTTTTCCATTCCATCTTTCTCCTTCTCTTTTCCCTTTTGGCAACCTTTTTTGACGACACCCTCTAGTATGATCTATATGATTCCTAATATGATTACATATAGCGTCTCAGGAAACGCCGAGTGCGCTCGTCTTTGGGTGAAATGAAGATTTCGTCCTCGTCGGAAATTTCGATGATTTTTCCGTTTTCCATGTAGATGATGTAATCCGAAGCATCGCGGGCGAAGCGCATCTCGTGCGTGACGATAATTTGCGTCATGCCTTCATGGTCGAGATGGCGCATCACCTCTAGGACTTCTTCGACCATTTCAGGATCCAAGGAAGAGGTCGGTTCATCATAGAGCATCACTTTAGGCTGCATGGCCAATGCGCGCGCTATGGCTGCCCGCTG
>JAIRRP010000036.1 GCA_031255915.1 Puniceicoccales bacterium
TCTGGTTGACATGGATGCTTATCACGCTGCCCAAAAATGGGCCCATCACAATAATCAACCGCTTCCAACTGCCTCCGAGTGGAGTCAACATTCAGGTAACCCACAAAGAGTACAGACGCCACCTCCATCTAATAACAGTAAAAGTGGTATTGCAGGGATGCTCGCAGATATCGCTAATAGGAGGGCAAATGAAGAAGATACAGATACATCTTCATCAAGCAGTAGCGATACTACCGATGACAGCTTTTGATATCAGAAGTCGATAACAGTTAGCAAATAAAAATCCCAAAAAACAGATCGATGGTTTTCGAAACGAGAATCGTCGGTCTTTACTTTTCGCGGGGCTTTCAATTTTTGCCGCTTTGAAATCTGGCGCCTTTTTTGACTAACGTCGACACCTTTCCGGCGGGTTTGCCGCCTTTGAGCCTTTCGGGCTCTGGCCCGCTACGCGGGCCGCGCTAAGGAAAAATGCAAAGCGGGAGCTTTCATTTTTTCTTACCGCAAAGGCGGCAAACCGAATACCCATAGGGCTCCGGATACCGCTATCGAGTTATTGCGTGTTTCCAACCACTTAAAGAGAAAAGACATCCGCCTGACCTATCCCCCTTTCGCTTGGCAGGCGGCTGGCAATTTAACCCGAAAAGTCGTTCCAGCACCCGCATTGGGCTTAAAGGCGATACTTCCTTTATGCAAGCTTACACAATACTTTACCATGAACATTCCCACACCAATTCCCTTAATGGATCCTACATTTTCCCCCCGATGAAAGAGATGAAAAATCTTCCCACGATCCTTTTCGGGAATCCCAATGCCTTTGTCCTTTACCTCCAGCACGAGAAAATCCTGGTCACAGCATAATGTCAGTATAACTTTCTCCGTCTGAGGGGAATATTTAAGCGCATTGCTCAATAAATTGATCAAGACATAGCGGAAAAGCGAAGGATCGATAGAGCATTTTGACGGCAAATTTTCCGATACCACCATGACGATACGCGATTTTTCTCCATAAACCTGCACAAACTGAATCGCCTCATGGCAAAGTTCCAATGGATCGATCAGCGATGTTTCAAAACGCAACCGACCATTTTGAATTCTCCCCAAGAGTAAAATATCATCCATCATCCGCGACATCTGAAAGATATTGGAACCAATTTGTCTCAAATATTCCTTACACTCCTCTTGAGAAAATCTTTCCCAATAATTCTTCAAAAGGTCTGATGCTGCTCGAATTGATGCCATAGGCGTGCGAAATTCATGGGAAACCAAACTGACAAAAATGCTCTTGGCTTGACTCACCTTTTCCGTCCTTTGCAGCTTCTGCCTAAATCTTTTTTCCCTCTTCCGCAACCGTCGTATATCCCAGATGTATAGCAAAATGCGTTCCTCACAATTACCGCTCGATATTATCATCACCTCCGATGCTAAGGGATATCCTTCCTTGTGTAAAAATTCCAACGGGAATTTTAAAACCTCCACATGCTTTTTTTTCAACTTCAATATCTCCAACAAACGTCCGTACTGAGGCGTTAGTTCCTGCAGGCTCAAAGAACCCAAGGAAGCATTCTCATAACCCAAAAAAAGACGAGCGGACCTATTACTAAAAAGAATTTGAAAATTTGGCTTCAGATCCATGTAGAGAACAGGAATTGGCAAATGTTTCAGGAAAATACAAGGGAGATGATAAGATGTTCCATAACATCTCATGACCCTATACCCCAGACGTAGGACATCCAAGTTTTCAATGAGAATGAACATGACATACGCCCGGTACGCCGTCATTAAAACAGAAAATAAGGCCACTAGACCCAGATAAAATACCACCTTCTTGAAAGAAATTTTCCTCAAGAATACCGAGCGCATAGGGCAAAGCGCCTCGGGGCAGTACCGGTTGCAAATTTTCATAGGGGAAAGGTGCTTTGCGCCGAAGAAGCATTGATATCTTCCCATCACAAATACGCAATTTTTCCAAATAGTACACATTTTTTACAAGAGATGCTTTTACCGAAAAGCCAATTTATCCTGACTCGGCATCATGGATGCCATTTCAATGTCCGGACTTTATCCCAACAGCGTCTCCGTAACTCCCGGCGGGTTTGCCGCCTTTGAGCCCTTCGGGCTCTGGCCCGCTACGCGGGCCGCGGCTAGCAAAAATGAAAGCTCCCGCTTTGCATTTTTGTTAGCCGCAAAGGCGGCAAACCGAATACCCAAAACCATCATTCATTCCTAACACCTTACCCAAAGGCTATCCGAATAACCGTATCGAACTCCTCAGCAAAGCTAACAGCCCATGCGTCCTTTGTGATAACGAGCCCCTATCTGGTGATTCCCAATAAAAGCGGTGCGGCCAACAAAACAGCTGTAGATGCTCCCAACAGCATAGCACTCGGGCACTTCAAGCATCTCCAAAAAAATAATCCCTATCCAGTGATGAAAATTTTCGTTTTTGCATTTGCTCTTCTCGTTTTGCGCCTTTTAAATAGCCACCGTTGTTCGTTCATCGAACGACATGAAATTATTTCATCGATCACTTGTGTAATATGAATCCGCTATTTTGGCCTATTCCCTTGACAGCTGTCCTCGCTCTAGTGATGGCGCGCCTGCTCTTTAAGCAGATGATACGGAACCCTAAGGGCTCGAAAAAAATGAAAACCATTGCAGGCCACGTTCGACAAGGCGCAATGGCCTATCTTCGACAACAGTATAAGGTTGTGGGTATCGCCTTTCTTCTCGTAGCTTGTCTTTTTGCCTACCTCTGTTATGGCTTGAAATTACAGAATAAGTGGTTACCTTTTGCATTCATCCTCGCCGGATTTTTTTCATCATTGGCTGGATTTTTGGGCATGCGGACAGCGACCTGCGCCTCTTTCAGAACCGCATTCGCAGCTTCCCGATCACTTAATGACGCTCTCCGCATCGCTTTTCGCAGCGGCGCCGTTATGGGATTCGTTGTCGTGGGGCTCGCCTTATTGGATTATTCCATTTGGTTCTTGATCCTCCACAGGTTCATCGATGCTCCCAGCAGTCAACAGAAGGTACTCTCGATGGCGAGCACGATGCTGACATTTGGAATCGGTACTTCTCTGCAGGCACTTTTCGCCCGCGTCGGCGGAGGCATCTTCACAAAAGCCGCCGATGTCGGTGCCGATCTTGTCGGGAAAGTGGAAGCCAATATTCCCGAAGACGATCCGAGAAACCCCGCCGTTATCGCCGATAACGTCGGTGACAATGTCGGCGATGTCGCCGGTATGGGTGCTGACCTCTACGAATCTTTCTACGGTTCCATCCTGGCAGCTGCGGCTCTTGGCGCCGCTGCTTTTTTTTCCTACGACGCGGCTACCCAGATAAAGGCTGTCCTTCTACCCGCATTAATCGCGGCCATCGGGACACTGCTCTCCATCTTCAGCATCTTTGTCGTCCGCACCAAAGAAGGTGCCAACATCCACGACCTCCTTAAATCACTCCATAAGGGCATCCGATGCAGCGCCTTACTCATTTTTATAACCTCCTTTCTTCTCCTTTACTTTCTGCACATACCCAATTTTATCGGGATATGGGGCGCCATCGTCACAGGGCTGATCACCGGCGAAGTCATTGGAAAATCTTCCGAATATTACACCTCTCAGGCCTATAAACCCACTCAACACATCGCGAGACAAGCATCCACCAGTGCTGCTACCGTTGTCATCAGTGGCATTGGAACCGGAATGATTTCAACCGTCATACCTGTTGTGGCTATTGTCATCGGGACCACATTGGCATTCGGTTTTACATCTGGATTTAATCCCAAAGAGATATCCATGGGACTTTTTGGCGTGAGCATCGCCGCCGTCGGTATGCTTTCTACCCTCGGTATCACCCTAGCCACCGATGCCTACGGACCCATTGCCGACAATGCCGGTGGCAATGCCGAAATGAGTGGCCTTCCTCCTGAGGTCCGACAACGAACGGACATTCTTGACGCTCTGGGGAATACCACCGCCGCCACCGGCAAAGGATTTGCCATTGGTTCTGCCGCCCTTACGGCCCTGGCCCTCATGGCCTCTTACGTAGAGGGCATTCGCGTCTGCATGCTCCAATCCGGATACCACGTCCTCTCATGTGGCCATCATTTAGTCAATACGACTCAAGCATCACTCGTCGATTTCATGCACCTTTATGAAGTACATCTCATGAATCCCAATGTCCTACTCGGGCTATTTACCGGATCCATGATGGCTTTTCTGTTCTGCGGTCTTACGATCAATGCCGTAGGCCGCGCCGCCGCGAGTATGGTCCATGAAGTTCGTCGCCAGTTCCGCGAAATAGCCGGCATTCTTGAGGGAAAAACGACGGCAGATTACGCTCGTTGCGTCAAAATCTCCACCATAGCGGCACAAAAAGAAATGTTTATCCCCGCATTAAGCGCCATCATTGCTCCCATCGTTATGGGCTACTTCTTCGGCGTTTCAGGCGTTTTAGGTCTTCTGGGAGGATCTCTATCGACGGGCTTTGTCCTCGCCATTTTCATGGCCAATTCTGGTGGCTCATGGGATAACGCCAAGAAGTATATCGAAGAAGGCGCTTACGGCGGCAAAGGTTCTCCGGCCCACAAATCAGCCATTATTGGAGATACGATTGGTGATCCCTTCAAGGACACATCAGGGCCAAGCCTCAACATCTTGATTAAACTCATGACGATGGTAGCCATCGTCACCGTGGGCATCACCATTGGTCATGTTTGCGCGCATTAGCGCTATTCCTTCGAATAAGCTCTCTCAGCGGCCTTACTTCTTTGGATCCGGAACGTATCTTTAATCAAGAGGTTGACTTCCCTTTAGTCAGTTAGAGAGGAATATTCTCAGCCATTGGGTATTCGGTTCGCCGCCTTTGCGGGAAGTAAAAATGCAAAGCGGGAGCTTTCATTTTTCCTTACCGCGGCCCGCATAGCGGTCCAGAGCCCGAAGGGCTC
>JAIRRP010000045.1 GCA_031255915.1 Puniceicoccales bacterium
CATAGCACACAAAGTGCTCGATTATTTCCTGTGCCTTTGGGTGAGGGAGATCGATGTTCATTTGCTAAATGTAATTTTATTGATCGGTTTCTTTATTGATCGGTTTCGAAACGGAATAAAATCTCATCATCACGGACATAACCCATACGTCGTTTGATGACGTATTCGAAGAAATCCTCATCCGTTAGAAGGTGTTGGAGATAGGCTTGCTGCTGTTGATACAATTGTTGTGACTGCCCAAGTTTTTGCAATTGCTGTTGTTCTAATTGAAGTAGGTGCTGGTACTCCTGATAGGTTCTTTGAAGGTGTATTCCCATGGAACCTGTGGCGATGAAAAAACCACCCCACGCGATGGAGGTCACAACTTTTCGAAAAACCAGAGCTAACGAGAGCATTTTATTGAGAGATCAGGCTTCGGCCGAAATACTCCTTCTTTTTAAGATTTTGACTATGAATGACAAGAATATTAAGGTTTTGTCAATGGGATGAATCACAATAAAAGTCATGTAGTTTTTTGATAGCCATGTGTGAGCTTTCATTCATGCTCATGGGCGGCATGAGTTTCGGATGATATACCTCTTGTGAAGAGGTAATAAATAATATCTTAAATATAATATATGAGAATATTTCGCTATGGGGGACGAGCTCTTACGGTTGTATGTCTCTTTTGGGGTATCAACAGTGCGTGTGTTTTTGGGAATCCTGTCGAAGAAAATTTTACGGCTTTTCCCGAAAAGCCTTCGGTGGAGGAAACTTCATTAGAACCGACGGATGTACTTCCTAAAAGTTCAGTAGCGCCTATCGAAGCAGATTTAAATGCGGTAGCGCTGGAATCTTATCTCCGTAATGATCCAAAGGTCATTGCCGGTTGTCTGCCGAATGGTTTTCGCTATGTGCTTTACCGGCATCCCTATCCTAAAGATCGTGTGTATGCCCTATTGAGGGTACAAGCGGGAGCGCTGATGGAGATACCCGTAGCCGGCGGCATCGCGCATTTTTTGGAACATCTCGCTTTTTGTGGATCGAAACACTTTCCCAAAGGAAAAATGATCCAATATTTACAAAAATTGGGAATCGCATTCGGGCCCGATGTCAATGCTTGCACAAGTTTTGAGCACACGGATTACATCTTAAATTTACCCAATGCCGACGATGGTCTTTTTTCGACTGCACTCGATATTTTTCATGATTATGCTACGGCTTTGGAGATTGCTCCTGAAGAAGTGGAGCGAGAGAAAGGTGTTATTTTATCGGAAGTACGGGATCGCAATGGGCCCATGTTGCGCGTTGCTTGTCAAGCCGTAAAGCATGTGTTCGCAGGAACGCTTTTTGCCGATGCCATTTCTGTTGGCGAACCGGAAGTTATTAAAAAAGCAACGACTGAGCAATTGAGAAATTTTTACGAAAAATGGTATACCCCGGATCGCATGATTCTGGTCATTGTGGGAGATTTTTCGCCGGAAAAATGGCAACCAATCATAGAGTCCAGAATGTCCTCCATCGTGGCGAAAGCAAAAATACCTAATCCCTATGAAGAAGAACATCCATCGCTGGAAAGGAAAATTTTTCGTTACCTGAAGGATGAACAGCTGGATAAAACAGCGGTTAGTATCGCTTCCCTGAGTCCGGCATTACCGAAGGAAGATAGTATCGCAAGACGTCGAAAGGAGTTTGGCCGATGGATCGGTCGTGAAATTTTGAACGAACGACTACAAGATAGGAATCGGGCAGAGGATAATTTTTTTCTATCTTCTCTTGTGGAGCAATGCGAAATTTTCCCCAGGTGCTATTACAGCAATGTTTACCTCGATGGTCTAAAGGATTGGAAACAGGCGCTGGCATGCCTGGAGCAGGAATTGAGAAAAATACAACGATTTGGCTTTCTGCCGGAAGAGGTCGACAGGGTACGTAAAAAATTATTGAGTATATCGGAGCATGCCTATCGCAGCTTTGAAACATTGCCTTCCTCCGGTATTGCTTCGGCCATAGTGGAGAGCCTGCATAGAGGTCTGTATCTGCTCTCTCCGAAAGATAGCTATGAGCTCAATCGGCGTTTGTTGGAATCGATGGAGCCGCCTGAAGTAGCCCAAGAGTGGAATGAGTTGTGGAGCTACCCCAATCGCTTTGTATTTATGAGCGGGCCACAGGACTTAGGAAAAACCATTCATTCGGAAGTTGAAAAAGCTCATGAAGATTCGGCCCAAATGCCTGTGGTGGCGCCACAAACTAAACATTCGGAAGCATTTGCCTATACCAAGCCTTCATCGGAAACATTCTCCACTTTATCCTGTGTAGAATCCCATCATTATGTAAAAGACCTTGATTTTCATCAGATCATTTTCAAGAATCATGTACGGCTGAATGTGAAGATCACTGATTTCAAGAAGAATCATCTGAAGGTGGCGATACATTTTGGCAAAGGTTTATTGGAAGCGAATCCGGGAGAAAAAGGGTTGTTTGCGCTAATGGCATCCATGTTTATAAATGGAGGTCTAGGAAAGCATTCTATAGAAGATTTGGAAAAAATTCTATCGGATCGGGTATTAGGGATTCATTTTGGTATGGAGGAGGATACTTTTACGGTACAGGGGTGGAGCGCCACACAAGATTTTCGCCAATTCTGTGAATTGGCCGAGGCTTATTTGGAGGATCCGGCCTACCGTGAAGATGCCCGTTCCGATGCGCTGAAATATTTTCGGCAACTGGAAGAAGGGAAATTAAAGTCACCCGGTGGCGTCTATGCTTCCGAGATTCCCTATCGTTTAAGCGGAAAACATTTCGTCTTTCAGCCATCAGAATACAGCGAAATTGAGCGCTGGACAGGGCAAGAGGTCGCTCAACGTTTCAAAGATATTTTACAAAATGCCCATATGGAAATTTCCATCGTGGGAGATGCTTCGGTGGAGGAAATCATACGCCACGTCGGCGAAACTTTTGGCCAAATGCCAGTCAGGGAAGATTTTTTGAAATCTCTAGAAAAGAAGAAAATATTGGAGATTCCAAAAACAGAGCGGACGAATCTTTATTACCATGCGGAGGGAAGTGAGTATCCAACGGCGGAGTTGCATCTCTTTTGGCCAGGATTGGCGGAGGACAACATCGAGCTATACCGGCGTCAACATTTGTTGGCCCGCATTTTATCGGAACGTCTGATCGAGCGCATACGTCACGATATGGGAGAAGCTTATTCTCCCTATGCCCATTATATACAGAGCGATGCTTTCCCGTCTTACCAATGGATACATATCAATATTTCGGTCGATCCGGCCAAAATAAAGTCAGTGGAATCTGTATTTCTGGAGGAAGTGGAGCGATTATGCGAAAAGGGCATAACGGAGGATGAATTTCAGAGAGTCATCGAGCCCAAAAAGAATACTGTTCGAGATTTGAGGAGGAAGAATGCCTACTGGTTAAATGTTTTGTCTCATTCTCAAACGAACGGGCGATCGCTGCAATATGCCCGGACGGTGGAAGATTTTTTTCAAAATGTTACCCGAGAAGATCTAGAGTGGATCGCGCGTAAAATCCTTAAAAAGGAACAATTGTACTGTTATTCTATCCTGCCGGATATTTTGCAGAAGAAGCGTTCTCTATCCCAGAATATTTCTAAACATCGCCGACATCGTTAGGGTTTATCACCCCCATGTTTTATGGATTTTTTAGGACTGAAGGATAAAAATTTTCTGGTCGCCGGTCTGGCCAATCGGAAAAGTATCGCATGGTATGTCGGAAAAAGTTTGGAAGAATGTGGCGCAAAAGTGATCTATCTGGTCCGATCACCCGACCGCAAGGCCTCTCTGGAGACTTTATTGGAGGGACGAGAGGCATGGATTTGCGATGTCGAGGACGAGGAGCAAATTCATTCATTGGCCCAGTGTTTTTCTGGAAAAAATATTTTATTCGATGGTTTCGTCCATTCCATTGCCTTTGCTAATTATAGCCGAGGGATACAGCCATTCCATGGAACGCTTCGGAAGGATTTTCTTCAGGCGATGACGATTTCTTGCTTTTCATTGGTTGAGCTTTCCAGGGCATTGAGACCTTTTTTGAAAAAAAATGCGTCGGTCGTTGCGATGGGAATATCTTCCCAGGTAACGGCGGAAAATTATGGTTATATGTCTCCGATCAAGGCAGCTTTGGAAAGTACGGTGCGCTTTTTGGCAAAATCATTGAGTCGGGAGAGCGAAATTCGTTTCAATTGTGTGAAATCAAGCCCCTTAAAAACGAGTGCTTCGGCGGGGATACCCGGATACATCGAGCAGTATCTCTATGCCGAGCAAATGACATTAAGGAAGCGGGCCGTGACGACGCAGGAAGTGGCCAATACGGTACTCTTTCTACTCAGTCCACGATCCAGCGGCATCAATGGTCAAGGGATTGTGATCAATGCCGGGATGGATATGAATTACTTCGACCATTCCTTGGTGTATCGGCAAGAAGGCGAGTCGAAGTAGCGTACAGGCAGTATGGGTGATTCGGCCATTTCGCGATGGCCTATCGGAGGAGCGGTGAAGCCGCTCCTCCGATTCGGGCATTCCTGTGGAATGCCCCTTTGCTTTGCAAAGAGGCCATCGCGAAAAAAAATTGGCCATTGGGTAGCAGAGCGGCAATTGGGGAGTAAAATTTCCTAGCTCCTGGGGTGGGCACGGTCGTAGGTCTTTTTCATGTGAGCGGCATCGACATGGGTATAAATCTGTGTTGTGGACAAATTTTCATGCCCTAGGAGTTCCTGTACCGTTCGAAGATCTGCTCCACGGTTCAGCAGATGCGTCGCGTAAGAGTGGCGAATTTTATGGAGCGAAAGATCATGAGGGAGGCCCGCTTGAGCGAGGTAAAATTTGAGTCGCTGCTGTATATGACGGTCAGAAAGTGGTTTGTGTGGCGTGTGCAAACCGAAGAAAACGTAGGTTACGGGCATATCCTGATAATTGGGATAGAAGCCACGTGAAGATAGAAAATATTGCCACTGGGAGAGGGCATCGATGGCCCGTTGTCCCATGGGACAGATGCGTTCTTTGGAACCTTTCCCATGGATTTTAATCCATCGTTCCTGGGGATGGATTTGCGACCATGACAGCGATGATACTTCGCTGATGCGTGTGCCGGTGCTATAGAAAAGCTCCAGCAGTAGGGCATCCCGATGGGCGATAAAGGGATTCAGCTGGGAAGATGAGAGTAAGCGAAGAGGTTGTTGGATAAGGGAATCGATTTGTGTTTCCGATAAAAATTTAGGAAGGGTTTTGGCTTTTCGCGGTAATAGGAGCCCGAGGCAAGGATTTATGTCTAAATAATGATGGATCTGAAGATGGCGAAAGAACGAGCGAATGGCCGAGACACGCGCATGTAGAGTGGATTTTTCATGGGCATGTTGAAGCTCGATCATCCATTGACGTAGGTGGTCGGTGGAAACCTGTTCCCAGGAATCACAGAGCTGGTATTGTCGCAGATAATGCCGAAGCTGAGATAATGATTCTTTGTAGGCAATGACGGTATGGGGAGAAAAATTTCTCTCATGCGAGAGGAAGGTGATGAAAGAATCGAAATTTAAAACGTCTGGATCAGAAGCTATGAGATGAGAAGTATCCTTGGGTTGTGGAGAAATTTTGTGAGAAACTTTCATGAAAAAACTTGACGCTACGGTTGACCTATAAAAACTCCCTTCAAGAAAGGCTATGGCAAATAAAATAAATAGATCTCCAGGAAATATTTTGGGCCGCTTTTACGTAGATGATCAATGTGTTGATTGCGATTTATGTCGCAATATGGCGCCCGATTTTTTCGTCCGTGATCACGATAATGGATATTCTACTGTCGCTCGACAACCGTCGACTCCAGAGGAAGTGGAGCTCTGTAAGGAAGCGATGGAGAGTTGTCCCGTAGAAGCCATAGGAGATGATGGGGAGTAGGCGCTCATTTTTAGGAATTCTTTTCCGATAGGAGGAAAACATAGTTGAGATTCGATGGATCGTTTGCCAACGAAGGTAGTTTGCCGAGATGAAGTGTGGGTTATGAAAAATGGATGAGAGTGTGCCGTCCTATGATAGCAAGGTATTACGAAAGGCATTTACGCTCCTTGAACTTCTAATGACCATTGGGGTACTCGTAACTCTATTGATCTCCATTGGAAGTATCCTTCGTAGAGATATTTCCCATAAGCAGTTGTCGATGGCGCTTATGAAAGTGAAAAATTTTTTATCTTTGGCGGTAACCATTGCTCGTTTGGATCACCTTTATGTCCGAATTTTATGGGATGATGCCGAGGCATCTTCGACACATGTGCATCGAATTTTTCTGCTCACTTCGACCCGAATAGATCCAAGTGCGGAATGGATACTGATGCGATCAGAAGATTTACCAGAGCATTGTTGGTGGATGACTCATTGCGATGAGAAGGAATATTTCTCTGGAGAGATCGTAAATGTATCAGAGACCTGGCTTTACGGCACATCTGTGGCGTTGGATACGGGAAATATCCCCGTAAGAGAGTGGGTTTTAGAACCTTCCGAAATGTTGAGGGATATGGCAGGAAATAGGCCTTCTTACCGCTCTATGGGTATTGGCTATGGGAAAAGCCTATCTCACGTAGAGGAAAATATCCACAGGTCTCCTGTGGGATGTATCCTTGTAAATGCCAATGGAAATATTCGAACATATGAGGGAATCGATGCCATACAGGAGATGCTCGCGACATTGTAGTTCCCAAAGAGCTTCCCTGTTGCTAGAGCTTCTCGTGGCATTTGGAGTGATGGCTTTTATCTTTCCGATGGCATTTTTTTACATCTCCCAGCTGGTGAGGCAATCTCAGGCAATTTATTCGGAGATCGAATTACAAGAAGCGGCAGCCAATGTGAAATCATTTTTGGATGTGTCAGAAAATGTATCTCGTCTGGCGGAAAAGAATATTTACATTGGAGTCGCCAGGGATGGAAAATTTTTATTGGGCATCACTCCTTTGAGTTGGGAAAATTTACTGCCCGGCGTAAGTTTTATGGCGCAAAAATGCGATACATTGGGTGGAATGATTTCAGAACGGGCCAATCGCAAGGTTATCTGCAGTTCTAACAATGGCATTTGGAGGCTATGTTGTGCAAAGAATGAGGATTAGAGGGTATCGTCAAAAAAAATTGACAAAGGGAAAAAGAGAAGGAAGAAAGATGGAATGGAAAAGAGGACACATAGGAGACATAACCTATTAAATTGAGTGGAACAAGATGAAACGATGGCTGTCTGAGAGGGAAGGCGAAATTGGGCGACATGTAAAAGATACTCGACTCTTTATAAATGCAGTGTTTTGGATACTGGGGACTGGGCCCCCCTGGAGAGACCTTCCGCCGGACTTTGGAGATTGGAAAAACACCCACCGCCGATTCAGCCGATGGAGAGATCGCGGTGTGTGGAAAAAACTAGTCGATAATCTGTGCGGCGAGCCAGACTTGGAATGGGTAATTTCCACCCATATCAAAGTTCACCAGCACGGCACTGGAACAAAGGGAGGCAGTCAGGCAATGGCTCGCACAAAAGGGGGCTCAACACGAAATCACCCGTGACCGTGGATAAGGTTAGTCATCCGCTCATGAGTCCTTGCAACGAAAGGTACAGAACCGGATTGCATTCACCCGTACGGCACTGGAGCGAAGGGAGTCAGTCAAGCAGTGGCTTGCATAAGAGGGGGCTCCATACGAAATTACATGTGGTCATAGATAAGGTTGGTCATCCGCTTAAAGTCATGGCAACGGAAGGTACAGAGTCGGATTGCAAGCAGAGCACTGGAGTTGGTCGCATCCCTGGATACCACTTGTGTTCTCGCAGACAAAGCCTATGATTCTAACGAAATCATCTCTTTTCTTTCTGCCCGCGGCATTGTCCCCATCATTCCGCCAAGGATAAACAGAAAATTTCGACGCCTTTACGATAAAAATATCTACAAAAAGCGCCACATCATTGAAAATACTTTCCTTAAAATGAAGGAATGGCGTTCCCTTTCCACTCGATACTTCAAAAATATTCTCTCTTTTGTCTCGGCCTTCCACACCTGCTCTATTTCTCTTTGGGCTGCCTAATTTTGACGACAGTCAGGCGAGAAGCATCCACTGATTTCTTCCAGGCCCTACATCGCAGCATTTATTATCTTGAGAAATTACACGAGTTTCTTCATTTTCCACCCATTGCCATCTTTGCCCGATGGTGTAATGGTAGCACAATGGATTCTGGATCCATTTGTCTAGGTTCGAATCCTAGTCGGGCAGCCAATTTTAGAATATTTTTGGGAATTTATCCAACATCTTCATAGCCTACTTGGGCTACATTTAACTGAGCTTCAGGGCTACCGCAAACCCATTTCTTCCGTAAACAGATACGTAATATCAAAATACTTTATCAAACTCACCCCATACGGATCGATACTCATGTTGAGCTGCCACATCCTGACTCCGGATGCAATCGCATGCCGGACGGCGTCGTGGATAATCCTATTCTTTTCCGTCGGTTTCGGAATTTGAAAAACCGGTGCATCGTAGATAAAACAAGTGAGCATGGCGGCATTCTCATGACCCTGCAGAGCATCGCTCAAATCTGTAAGATGTCGCATGAAGCGTTCGAAGTAAGAAGCCGCCCGTTCCTGCAACGGCACACCATCCAGGAGCCATGGCATGTACATCAGCGGCGTTTTGACTTCGACGTAGGTATCTTCAATTTTGAAATCCAATTTGGAGTGGCCGATTTTTTGTTCCCGCAGGATTTTATGACCATTGGTCGCAATGCCATCCAACAATCCACTGCGAAAGAAATGCTCGACGTAGCGATTGGCGGCATTCTGGTTGATGCCCATCCAAGAATTCGCATTATCCAAAGAAATCGCCTCGACCGTATAGGCAGTTTTCCGCGTTGCATCCATGGACGGTGATAAAAGGCAGGGCAGTCCTTCCAGAGTGATATTCCCAATTTTCCCGGTACTGGGACAATGGCACGTAAAAATTTCGCCTCCCTTTTCCACCTGCATGATGAAGCGGTTCGGCCGGCAGAGGATTTTTCCCTTTTCCAGCGACGACTCAAACCAATATATCTCCTTGGTCCGAGGTTTTTGGGCTCCAGATTTTTCCAATTTTTTCACGGAGCCTCCGCTTTCCACGCACTCCATCTTGGAATCCAACGTGGCACGTTGTGCTTATAACGTCGATAATCTTCGCCGAATCGCTTTTCCAAATCCTTCTCCTCAAAAAATGGGAAATAAATCATATTTCCCGCCCAAAATAGAATAAATAAAATGAAAATATATCCTGAGTGCAACAGAAGCGACTCGGCGATCAACATCATCAAAACACTGCTGATCATCGGATTTCGCACATGACAGTAAGGCCCTGCCCACCACCAGCTTTTGCGGAGGATCCCACGGTGCGGCGGTTCCCTGACCCCTCTTGACAAAAAGCCACATCGTCCAGGATGCTAAAAATAATCCTGCCATGAACAGGAGGCCGCCAAATACTGCCCTATACACATTATGGCTCGGCCAGTGATAATCCGTTCCGTAGAGGACTAGGACCGGAATGACGACCAGGACATTGAACGGCAGCAGCACGACGGCTTTGATCCATCTCCAAAACATTTGCATTTTTCTAGTAGAAATCATAGATATCTCCTTTCCTAGGTAAGGATATCTTGTTTTTTCATGACCAATGACAAACCATTTCCGTTTTATAGCAGTTTCTTGACGCAGAATCGAATTGCCGCTAAGATTGGAATGCTATGAAAGCTCTGCGGCGCCAGTTGAAATCTCTCATCTATCAGCTACAGTATAAGCTGACAGGGCATTTCCCCACCTTTCGAGGAGAATACCTTCAAACGCATTCTCAACAGAACTTATTTCCCTCAGGGACACCTTTCCAAACCATCACAGATCCTTTTCCTATCACCTTCCCCATCGATGCCGTCTACACATGGGTAAATCAAAATGACCCCGAATGGCAAAAGGCCTACAATACTTTTCTAGACGAGACAAGGTTCTCATCGCAACTTTTCCAACATAGAGCGACTTCCATGATCCGCTACAATGATCATCAAGAGCTCTACTATTCGCTTCTTTCACTAAAGTGCTATGCTCCTTGGGTGCGAAAAATTTTTATCATCATCTCCGATCTCAACGAAGTACCTTCTTTCTTAAAACATTGGGAAAAGATCGCCATCATTCGCCACTCCGACATCATCGATGCTTCCTTTCTTCCGACCTTTAATTCCCATGTCATCGAGGCCTGTCTGCATCGCATTCCTGACCTTGCGGAACATTATATTTATTTCAACGACGATGTCTTTCTTGGCTCTCCCACAACACCCAACGATTTTTTCAGCTGTAATGGAATGGCCCACAAGCTCTTTTCCTCTAAACGCATCCTCTTAGAGCCCGATAATCCGACCCAGATGGCCGATGGGCAGGTCAAGGCATTGTTGGAAAAAGAATACGGCCTGACGATCATGAGTCGCTTCCTTCACCTGACGCATACGCAGCAAAAATCGATAGCGGAAATGATCGAACGGCGTCATCCGGAAATTTATCGGGAACTTCTGCCGCACCGATTTCGCTCACCGACGGACTGGACTATCGCGATATTATTACACCATTACGTGGCCTTCCTGGAGGGTAAAGCTGTCATGAAAACATTCCCTAAAACAGCTTACATCCAACTGGGAAGTTGTGGGTATAAATCGTTTTTAAAGAAGATACTTCATGGCAGGAAATTCACCGGCGACCCCTATAAAATTTTCTGCCTTAATGAATCATTATGATGCCGAGATTAGAGGGTGTCATCAAAATCAGGCAGCAACCTTTCCATCTTGTTCCACAATTCATCTGATAGGCCATGCCTCCTATATGTCCTTTTTTTTCCACTCCATCTTTCTTCCTTCTCTTTTTTCCCTTTGTCAACCTTTTTTGACGACATCTTCTGGAAATTTAATAAAATTGACCAATAGGGTGTTTGGGATTTTTCTGGATATTCGGTAGATTCGGTTTACCGCCTTAGCGCAGCCCGCGCAGCGGGCCAGAGCCCGAAGGGCTCAAAGGCGGTAGACTCGATGGTTGCATGGAGACGGTGTTCAAAGACGCCCTACTCGCCGATCTGGTAACGGATGAAACGCCCCACGCGAAGGTTTTCTCCAATGCGGGCAACCACTGAAGCGATGTGTTCCTGGACACAGATATCTTGGTTTTTGACGAATGGCTGTTCCAAAAGACAGATCTGACCAAGCCATTTTTCAATTTTCCCCTCCACGATTTTTTCTGTAACCTCCTGAGATTTCCCCGTAACTCCCGCCGCAGCGATCTCCTTCTCCTGATCCTTTACTGCCTGTGGCACAAGGTCTCGCGAGATATGGAGAGGGTTAGAAGCAGCGATGTGCATGCAAATGTCCTTTGCGAGCTGAATGAATTCGGCATTCTTGGCGACGAAGTCGGTTTCGCAGTTGAGTTCTAACAGAACACCTATGCGTCTACCGCTGTGAATATAGGATTCGATAATACCTTCGTGAGTTTCTCTGTTCGCTTTTTTTGCAGCCGTGATGAGGCCTCGTTTATTCAGGATGACGATGGCCTCTTCGAGGCTCCCCTGCGCTTCTAATAGGGCTTTTTTACAATCCACAAAACCGGCCCCTGTATGTTGACGGAGCTCACCCACAGTCCTTGCGTTGATTTCTACCATTTTTCTAATTCTCCTGAATATTTACGACGACTTCTCCTTCGATTTTTACCGCATCTGTGTCGGAAACAATCGTTGGTTTCACCGGAATCTTTTTTAATTGTCTGGCTTCTGCTTTTTTGTGCTCAAATAGGGCCTGGCCCCGCTCGATGGCCTCCACCATGTAGGATATGAGGCTTTGGATCGATTTTTCCAGATCGTCATTGCCGGGAATGGGGTAGGATACGAGTTCTGGATTTGAATTGGTATCGACGATGGCGACGACCGGTATCCCCAATCGTTTAGCTTCGGCGATGGCGATATTTTCTTTCTGGACGTCGACTATCAAAAGGGCGGAAGGCAGCTGAGTGACTTCGACAAGGCCTTCGAAGCTACGGAACATGCGGGCCATTTGACGGCGAATGACGGAGGCTTCTTTTTTGAGCATGGTATCGAGAGTACCGTCTGTCTGCATCCGGAGGTAATGGCGGTACTTGTTCAAGCTGCGCTTGACCGTCTCGAAATTGGTCAGGCATCCACCGAGCCAGCGGTTGGCGATGAAGGGCATATGGACTGATTGGGCCGATTCACGGATGATCGCTTGTGCTTGTGTTTTCGTCCCTATAAACCAGATTTTTTGACCATCCGCCGCCGTAGCTTCAAGAAAATCACACGCCTTTTTCAGCTGCTTATGAGTCTTTTCTAGGTCGATGATGGAAATGCCTTCGAGGTGTTCATAAATGAATTTTTGGGATTTTGGATTCCAACGACGTCGTTGGTGTCCGAGGTGGACTCCCGCTTCAAAGAGGTCTTGTATCGCGATATTCATAAAAGCTCCGTACCTTTTACAGGCCTTGGATAAAGTATGGGTTGAGAGTTAAACGTACCTTTATGTAAATGAGAACATGACTTTGACAAGTTCTTTCCGAAGGGATCTATGGTAAATTTTTGATACTGACAGAGCTTTCACCTGAGAATCGATTTCGGCGATAATGTAATGTTCACTAGGGAAACTACTTCGCTCTTGGTAACGTTGGATGTCATGTGCGGGGCCCCGCCTTTGCGGTAAGGGAAAAATGCAAAGCGGGAGCTTTCATTTTTCCTTACCGCGGCCCGCGCAGCGGGCCAGAGCCCGAAGGGCTCAAAGGCGGGGAGCCCTACGCTTCCGAGTGGAAGAGGATCATTGGGTAGCGCATATGGGGAAGTTGGAATTTGTTGAAAAGGTCTCTACGGGAGGACCAGATTGAGCAGTTTTTGTGGGACCCAAATGATCCTCGGGATACCTCTCCCCTGAAGATAGGGACGTATCTTCTCCCGAGATTTGGCCAGCTCGAAAGCTCTGTCCTGCGAACAGTCGAGAGGAATTTCCATTTCATCCCGTGGTTTTCCATTGATCATGATGACGATTCGGCTGTTAGGAAAATTGAGGTATTGAGGATCGGATTGGGGCCATGGGGCGTGGATGATGCTGAAAGGTTCTCCGAGACGATGCCAGAGCTCTTCCGCGATGTGGGGTGCGAAGGGCGCTAATAGCTGCAGAAGGATTTTGGCCGAATCTTTGCGGAGAGGCGATTGAGTGGCCTCGTTGACGAAGATCATCATCTGCGAAATGGCCGTGTTGAAACGTAGATGCTCGATGTCTTTTGTTACTTTGTAAATGGTCTCATGGAGTGACCGCATAAGTGCTTCGTCTTTTTCGGCAAAATTTTGCGGTTTTCCGTCCTCTTGAAGGATCCGTCGCCAGACTTTTTTCAGGAAGCGGGAAACGCCTTCTATGCCATGAGTGCTCCAGGGTTTCATCGATTCCAGTGGGCCGAGAAACATCTCGTAGAGCCGCAATGCATCGGCTCCATATGCCGAAATAATGTCGTCTGGATTGACTATGTTGCCGCGACTTTTGGACATTTTGCTGCCATCTTCGCCGAGGATAATTCCCTGATGAAAGAGATAGGGATAGGGCTCAGGATGCTGGACAATGTCTAGGTCGAAGAGAAAGCGGTGCCAGAAGCGGGCATATAGGAGGTGTAACACGGCATGTTCCGCCCCACCGATGTAAAAATCCGGAGAGCCCCAATAGCGTAGGTCTTTGGGGTCTACCAGTGCTTGGGTATTTTTAGGGCTGAGGTAGCGTAGGTGATACCAGCAGGATCCAGCCCATTGAGGCATAGTATTGGTCTCGCGCCGGGCAGAGATCCAACCGTCGCCCCCATGTTCATTATGGCCTTGGGATTGAATTTCACCGGTACGGATATGAATGCGCACATCGCAAAAATCCTTGGCTTGTTGGAGTGGGCTTTCGCCGTTGTCCGAAGGATGGTAGGACTCGACTTTGGGTAATTGTAAAGGGAGTTGTTCGGAGGTCAGAGGTATGGCCACCCAGGTGATACCGGCCGTTTGGTAGGAAACGGGTTCCTGGGGAATGAATTCTCTGAAGTAAAAGTCGGGTAATTGGACCGCTTTGTTGTAATCCTCTTCCCGAACCCAGAGGATAGGGATTGGCTCGCCCCAGTAACGTTGGCGGGAAAAGAGCCAGTCACGCAATTTATACTGAACGGAAGCTTTCCCATGCCCTAGGGATTCTAGATGTTGCGTGATGCTCTGGCGGGCTTGAGCTGAGCTTAGGGAATCGAATTCCTGGGAATGGTAGAGAATGCCGTCGTTGCAGAAGGGGATATCCGCTGTGCAGGGATCATTGATGTCCGAGTCGTTCGGATGGACGACCGAGATAATTTCTAGTCCGAACTTTTTTGCGAATGCAAAATCCCGCTCATCGTGGGCAGGAACGGCCATGACGGCTCCGGTTCCGTAATTTCCTAAGACGTAATCCGCGACCCATAGGGGAATGCTCCGTTGAGTGAGGGGATGTATCGCATAGGCGCCGGTAAAAACGCCCGTTTTTTCTTTGGCAAGTCCGGTGCGCTCTAGATCGCTTTTCTGTTGGGTTAAAGTGATGTAGTGCTCAACCGCATCGCGATGGGATTTGGAGACGATTTTTGGGAGCAGAGGATGTTCCGGTGCTAGGACGAGATAGGTGGTGCCGTAAATCGTGTCACAGCGGGTCGTGTAGACAGATATCTGGTCGGGATGTCCTTCAATATCGAATTGTATTTCCGCTCCTTCGGATCGGCCGATCCACGCGATTTGTTGCTGTTTTGTCGATTCCGGCCAGTCTAGGTCATTGAGATTCTCCAGGAGTTTATCGGCATAAGCGGTGATGCGCAGTACCCATTGGCGCAAGTTTTTGCGCTCTACGGGATGATTTCCCCGTTCGGAACGACCATTGATGACTTCTTCGTTGGCCAAAACAGATTTCAGTTCCTGGCACCACCAAACGGGCTTTTCATCTACATACGCCAGGCCATGTTTAAAGAGCTGCAAAAAAATCCATTGAGTCCAGCGGTAGTAATCTGGGTCGGTCGTATTGATCTCTCGATCCCAATCGATGGAAAAACCAAGGCGAAGAATTTGTTGACGAAAGTGCTCGATATTGTGAGTCGTGTTATGGTCAGGTGCTTGGCCCGTGAGGATGGCGTGCTGTTCAGCCGGAAGGCCGAAGGCATCCCAGCCCATAGGATGAAGAACATTGAAGCCGCAGCTTCGCTTGTAGCGCGCCAAAATATCGGAGGCAGTATAACCTTCGGGATGTCCAATATGTAGGCCGGCTCCGGAAGGATAGGGAAACATGTCAAGGACGTAGTATTTTTTTTTACCACCGGAAATCGGTTCGGTGGCAAAAGTCTTATGCTCCAGCCATTTCGTTTGCCAAAAGGATTCAATGCTCTGGAAGTCGTAAAAGTCGCAATCGCAATATGCCTTCATAATACACGCTTTGTGGGATTAATAAGGAGGATTTTCCAAAAAGCGATCCCTACGAGCCTAGGAGAGAAGACGCTTTACGGGAATTTTTTTCAGAAAATTGGCCAAAGGAAGTCCATTATCATCCTTGATTTCGGGGAGGCCCTGAATTAAGGGCAAGGCGTATTTTGAATATACAGGGTGAATGCGATAGCCGCCCTCTTCGAGCCAGTTGAGTGGAAAAGTTTTTTCTGAATGGGAAATGTTATGCAAATCCGCGAGGCCGAATTTTACATCATAACGGCTTCCTTCTTCTCTCAGCAACGTCAGCATTTTTCCAGAAGCTCCTTCTATGGCCAATGCGACGGCTTGGCGACCGCATTCAAAGGCTTCATCAATGTCTGTTTTGGAGGAACAATGGATGGCTGTCCGTTGGGTTGATCCTAATTTTAGGGTATGGACGGGTATATTGAGCTCAGAAGTAATCATGGCTTTCAGCACATCGCCGGTACTTCCCCCAGCAGTGGTCACGTCTTCAATGGAAAGATTTGATTTTGCACGGACAAAATTTCCTTCAGCATCGATGATTCCTTCCGCTACAACGATCACACAGCAAGGTAGAGACTGAAGGACCGCTTGAACGTCATTGAGTAATTGTTCTTTGGAAAATGATACTTCTGGAAGGTAAGTGAGATGAGGAGCATCTTCCGGATGATCTTTCCTCTTGGCCAAGGAAGCGCCGGCAGCTAGCCAACCCGTATGATGTCCCATAACTTCAATGATGGATACGAGATTGGGAATGCCGGAGGAAACCATATCGGAAAATATTTCTCGAACGCTTGTGGCGATGTATTTGATGGCACTACCATAACCGAGACAATGATCTGTCATCGAGAGGTCATTATCGATGGTCTGGGGTATGCCTAAGACCTGGAGAACGAACTCGTGCTCTTGGGCATAGGCGTGAATTTTGGTGGCATTTTCTTGGGCCGATCGATCGCCGATGAAAAAGAGAAAGTGAATGTTGTGTGCCTGGAGAACTTCCAGGATACGCTGAAGTTCTTTCGGTTGTTGAATGAAGTTTGGGTAAGCTCCAAGGGCGGCTCCGGGCATCGTTTTCAAGGCGCGGATACTCTGTTGAGACTCGGCGGCTAGATCGATAAAATTCTCATTGAGGATTCCTTGAACGCCGTCACGCGAGCCGTAAATTTCCTCTATATATTCGTGCTCAAGAGATTCTGTAATGATGCCACTAAGGCTTGAATTACCGGCACTGGAAAGATTTCCTGACTGTACAATTAACACATTACCGCTCATAATGACACCTCCTATAGCTTTATTTTTGTGGAACGAAGGGTGCTCTTTTTAAATGGCAAAATCAATCAAAAAACTGTCAAAGGAGCGTTATTGTGCAAAATTTCAAGAATTCACGAGGCTTTTCGTCATCATCATTAGATGATGGGCCAGAAGAGTCCTCTTGCCTATCCATTGGTTTCTCATCTACTCCGGATAGAGAAAATGAAGATTTTTTCTTTTGCGGGAGAGGTCCATCGGAAATCCCAAGAATTGGAAGTATGGTGCTATGATCATCTTATAGGAATAAAATTTAACATATTTTTGTTTGAAATTTTTTGAAGACTACTACATGAAAGCTCATGGATAAAAAGGATTTTGATAATCCTCCTTCGAAGGAGTCTTTTTTTTCAAAGGCCGGATATGGTGATGACAGAAGAGAATCATCACCTTCAGAGCAAAAAGAAGAGGCAGCGGAAATGGCAGAGTTTGCAGAGACTGTGTTGACAGATGAGAATAGACACCGGGCAGCTTATGTTCAACTTCAGGCCGATTTTGAAAATTTTAAAAAGAGGTCATCGAAAGAACGTGAAGAATTGGCAAAAGTGGCCACTCGCGACCTTATAGAAGAATTATTAACAATTATGGATCACCTCGACTTTGCGTTGCAATCGGTACAACCCGATGACGAAAAGGGGCGTCAAATTACCCAAGGTTTTGCGATGATCATCAGCCAGTTTAAAAAGTTATTAGCCAATCGTGGATTGGCCGAAGTAGGAAAAATAGGGGAATTTTTTAATCCCAAGTATCATGAAGCAGTAGGTCAGACTTCGCATCAGACGATCCCGGTAGATCATATTTGTCAACTGGTTCGAATCGGCTACCAACTTCATGGTATTGTCTTACGGCCCGCTTCGGTTATAGTATCAAGTGGATTGCCAACGAGTGAACCGAAAGAGGGATCATTATGAGTGTTGCGGAGGATTACTACGATTTGTTGGGTGTTTCCAAAACAGCCACGGAAGAGGAACTGAAGAAAGCTTATCGGAAGATGGCGGTAAAATACCATCCTGATAAAAATCCAGGAAATAAGACAGCCGAAGAAAATTTTAAAAAAATTTCGGAGGCTTACGAAATACTCAGTGATAAGGATAAGCGTGCCGCTTATGATCGTTATGGACATGCCGCTTTTGATCCTCAACAAGGGGGAACGGGGTCAGGCGCGAGAGGAGGTACTCGCAGTGGTTTTCGTCAAGGATTTGGTGGATTTAGGGATCCTTTTGAAGTCTTTCGTCAGGCCTTTGGTGGCGGTGGATTTGATGATTTCTTCGGTAGTTTTGGCGGACACTCTCGCCGTGGTGCTTCGGCGGGTTCTGACCTTCGTTATGACTTGGAAGTTACGCTTTTGGAAGCTTTTAAGGGAATCGAGAAAACCATTCGCTACAACCGCCATGTGACTTGTGAGGTTTGTCATGGTAGTGGTGCCGAAAAGGGTTCTTCAAGGAGTGCGTGTTCTATGTGTCGTGGTTCGGGTTATGTCATGACTTCACAAGGATTCATGACCATCCAACAGGCATGTCCTCGATGCCATGGTCAGGGAGTGATGATCGAAAAACCTTGCTCTCATTGCTATGGTGAAGGACGTGTTGTGAAACAGACGACGACAAAGGTTAAGATTCCGTCGGGTGTCGATTCTGGGATGCAATTGCGCTTAGCTGATTTTGGCGAAGCTGGAGAACAGGGTAATAGTTCCGGAGATCTCTTCATAGTTGTCCAAGTTAAAGAAGATAAGTATTTCGAACGTCATGATCATGATTTGCATTGCCGTATTTCAGTCCCGTTTGCGCTGGCGGCATTGGGAGGAGAGATGAATGTCGATACGATTGATGGTCAGGCGGTTTTGCAAATCCCATCGGGTACACAGCCGGAGAGTATTTTGCGCATTCGTGGACAAGGCATGCCCATTCTTAATCAAAAGGATTCCCGAGGAGATCAACTCATCCACATAGCGATCGAAGTACCTAAAAAATTGACAACTGAGCAACGGGAAAAATTAGAAGCTTTCGCACGCGCATGCGAACCTCGTTCCAAGAGCAGTTTTTTCGATCGCCTGCGCGGAAGTTTTGGACTTTGATTTCCTAGAGGATGTCGTCAAAAAAGGTCGACAAAGGGAAAAAGAGAAGAAAGATGGAATAGGAAAGAGGACGCATAGGAGACTTGTTTCTACATTCCATATCTGCTCCATCTCTCTTTTTGTTGCCTGATTTTGACGACATTCTCTAGGTTCCGGAAGGTTTCTGGGGCGTCTCCGGTTGATGGTGCGGGTTTGCCGCCTTTGAGCCCTTCGGGCTCTGGCCCGCTGCGCGGGCCGCGGTAAGAAAAAA
The DNA here is from genome assembly GCA_031255915.1 of Puniceicoccales bacterium. Lineage (GTDB taxonomy): Bacteria > Verrucomicrobiota > Verrucomicrobiia > Opitutales > JAIRLG01 > JAIRLG01. The sequence goes on from JAIRRP010000045.1 coordinate 19,136, forward strand.
TGAAAGCTCCCGCTTTGCATTTTTCCCTTACCGCAAAGGCGGCAAACCGAGAGCTCCCGAGCTTGGGAGTTTTGTCGTTGTCCTAGAGCTAGAAGGTGTTGTCAAAAAAGGTCGACAAAGGGAAAAGAGAGGAAAGATGGAATAGAAAAGAGGACGCATAGGAGACTTGTTTCTGCATTCTACGTCCGCTCCATCTCTCTTTTTGTTGCTTGATTTTGACGACACTCTCTAGTAATTTACCGAATTATTTGGCGAGAGGTTTGAGTTCTACTATGGCCTCTTGGATATTTTCTAGCATCTCATGTATCGTATCGGAATGGGTATTTTCTTGAAATTCGAGACATAACTGCTCTGCCTTTTCCAGAAGCGATAATGAGTGCTTAAATTGTTTTATGTCTTTATAACATTCCGCTGCGGATAATAATAAAGCGGGATTTTCAGGAAAGAGATTTATGAGAAAGTCATAAATTTTCGATGCCGTCTCGAGGTCTTCATTTGCCACATCTTCTGCCAACATCATGTAAGCGTAGAGATTGGGATTATCGTCATGGGAAAAAAGAGTAAGTAATTGAAACAGAGTCCCTGAAAGTTCAGATTTTCCCTGTTGCATCAACCCTTCCGCTTCTCGCTCTATGAGGCCTGTGTCTTCATCGGAGAGAACTTTGAGGGCTGACTCAATCCCTTTTTGTGCAAGGGATTGGAAAATCTTGAGGCATAGGGGCCGTAATGCTTCTTTTTGGAAGAGGTACTGCAGAGCATTTTGATAAACGGATTGTGATCGCTTTATGGCCGCTTGAAAAGAAGCGGAATCTTTTTGTGGGAGAAGAAGTTGTCCCAGTATGGAATCTACTCCTTTAATAAAGGACGTTATTCCTTCTCTTAGTTGCTTATTTTCAGCGACTTCACCATGTCCTTGATCCATAATAGATATTAATTCTTACGGAATTACTTCTATTTAGCAAATATAAAAGCTAGAATGTGTCGTCAAAAAAGGTTAACAAAGGGAAAAGAGAGGGAAGAAAGAGGGAATGGAAAAGAGAATACATAGGAAACACGACCTATCGATGAATAGTAGAACAAGATGGAAAGGTTGCTGTCTGGGAGGGAAGGGACAATTGAGCGACACGGAAAAGATAATCGATTCTTTATAAATGCAGTGTTTTGATACTGCGGACTGGAGTTCCCTGGAGATATCTTCCGCCGGACTTTGGAGATTGGAAAAACACCCACCGTAGATTCGGTCGTTGGAGGAATCGCAGTGTGTGGAAAAATTGGTCGACAATCTATGTAGCGAGCCAGACTTAGAGTGGGTAATGGTGGATTCCACACACATTAGAGTTCATCCATATGGCACTGGAGCGAAGGGAGGTAGTCAGGCAATGGCTCGCACAAAAGGGGGTTCCATACGAAATTACATATGGCCAAAGTCATGGCAACAGAAGGCACAGAGGCGGATTACAAGCGGGCACTGAAGTTGGTCGCATTCCTGAATGCTGCTTGTGTTCTCGCCGACAAAGCCTATAATTCCGACGACATCATTCTTTCCCTTTCCTCTCGTGGCATTGTTCCCATCATTCCGCCGAAGATCAACAGAAAATCTCAACGCCCTTACGATAAAAATATCTACAAAAAGCGTCCTGTCATTGAAAATTTTT
>JAIRRP010000085.1 GCA_031255915.1 Puniceicoccales bacterium
GCGTTGACGACGCGCATCTCCAGGCGAGGGAGTCATCAAATTGTCAGCGTTGGACGGGTTCAGACACCTACTCTGACGATGATTGTCAGCCGAGAGCGAGAGATCCGTCACTTCCAACCACGAGATTATTGGCGCATCATCGGACAATTTCAGATTCACAATGGAATCTATGAAGGTATCTTTCAACGGAAAAATTTCAAAAAAAATCCAACGGATGTCCATGACCGCATCGATCGCCTATGGGATATGGCCGAAACCCAGAAACTTCTCGAGGACATCCAGGCTCATCAGGCCGATGTCAGAATTGAAGAGAAAAAAAAGCGCACTACGCAAATCGCACCCAAACTTTACGATTTGACATTACTACAACGCGAAGCCAATGGACGTTTCCATATGCCAGCTGGCATGACATTAAAAATTGCGCAATCGCTCTATGAGAAACATAAGTGCACGACTTACCCACGAACCGATTCTCAGGCACTGCCAGAAGATTATGCCGCAACCTGCCAACAAATACTCTCTTCTCTGTCGGAAGATTACGCAGCACTGGCACAGAAAATCCTCAACCAATACGGCATCGACGCTCGCAATAAACGCATTTTCAATAACCAGCACGTCAGCGATCACTTTGCGATTATCCCAACAGAAAAGAATCCCACCAACCTTTCTAGTGAGGAGGAAAAGATTTATCAAATGGTCGTTCGGAGATTCCTAGCAGCATTTTTCCCGGCAGCAGAATTCGATGTCACGACACGACAGACGTTTGTCGGAGATCATGAGTTTAAAACCGAAGGGAAAGTGCTGATTCAACCGGGCTGGCTTGAAGTTTATGGCCGAGATCAGGAAAAAGAGGAAACACTCATTGGGCTCCATGAGCAGGATGGGCAACCTCCATCGGTTCAAGTGCTCGACATTCGATCCATTCAAGAAACGACCAAGCCACCTGCACGCTACAACGAAGCGACATTGCTCGCCATGATGGAAAGTGCTGGGAAGACCGTCGAGGATGAAGAACTGGCAGAAGCGATGAAAGAACGCGGCCTAGGTACTCCTGCTACACGGGCACAGACCATCGAGCACCTGATCGATTATCGTTATATGGAGCGCGATAAAAAAGATCTCATCCCTACGGCGAAAGCAGAAGACCTGCTCTGTTTTCTCGAAAAAATCAACACTGAAACGATCACCAGTCCTGCCATGACGGGCGAATGGGAGTTTAAGCTCCGGCAAATTGAGAATCGCCAGCTTTCACGAGAAGATTTCATGCAGGGTATCGCGAACATGACGCAGCAGATGATCGCAAGCGTTCAACAATTTCAGGAAAGCGAAGATGACGCAGTCCCTTCTGAGCTCATCTCTCCTACGGATCAAAAACCTATGCTGGAGATGCTGCGCTGGTATCGATCTCAGGACCATCTCCTAACGCTTTATAAAATCGTATCGGGTCGACGTATGGCCGTGGAAGAGTACCAACAACTCCTTCGCGATCGAAAAACTCCTCTGCTCAAAGGATTTTATTCCAAAATCGGCAAGACATTCAGCGCCTATTTGAGCCTTAACGAGGAATGGCATGTCCGCTTCGTCTTTGAAGAAAACGGACGAAAAAAAGAGGATTCCTCCGAAATCTCCTCTCTCAAGGAGCTTGAAAAATATCCTGTCATCGGGACATGTCCCCTTCATGGGGACGCTAACCGCGTCTTCGAAACAAAGAATAGCTACATCTGTGAACATACGCTCTTGAAAAAAAAGGACTCGTGTCAGTTCAGAGTGAGAAAAACCATGCTAGGAATCTCCATCTCCCATGAACACATTCAACAACTTCTTCAATCGAAAAAGACAGATATGATCGAAGGATTTTTGTCCAAACGTACCGGAAAGGCCTTTACAGCTGCCCTCTCCCTTAAGCTCAAGGGAGACATCGGGTTCATCTTTCCGCCACGAGCATCATCAGCTAAATTATCGAATGATAAAAAGGATTCCTTGTGAGGTAATTCAAAAAGGACAGCTCATGGGAAGGAGTCTATCCTTGTCGCCTAAAGAAGTTTTACTTTTTTTCGTCCTATGGGAAATGAACTGCCAGCGTGGTTAGAAAAGGAATATCCCTTTGAAAGGCATACGCTTAAGACAGCCGAGGGGCACCGGTTAAATTATGTCGATGAGGGTCATGGTGAGTGCATTTTCATGTTCCACGGGAACCCAACATGGTCATTTTACTACCGCCAACTCATCTTTCAATTACGCGAAAATTTTCGCTGCATAGCACTTGATAATATCGGCTGCGGGTTGTCGGATAAACCTCAACATTACTCCTACTGCCTGAATAATCATATTGCAAATGCCTCCGCCCTCATGGAAAAAATACAACCGACGGCTTTTCACATCATCGTACACGATTGGGGCTGCCCGATCGGTATGGCTATGGCTGAGCTCTATGCTGATCGCACGCAGCGTATCATCATCACAAATGGCGCAGCTTTTTTGTCAAAACACATTCCATGGCGAATAGCACTGGCCAAAACCACCTTTCCCGGGACGCTTTTCGTAAAAGGGCTCAACCTGTTTGCAAAAGCAGCCACTCGTCTTTGCGTCCAAAACCACTTGACAGAAACCTTATGTCAGGCCTATCTCTTTCCCTATAACTCGTGGGCTAACCGCATTGCCGTCGATGCTTTCATCAAGGATATCCCCATGAGCAAACACCATAAAAGCTGGCAAACGCTTCAGATGATCGAAGCACAACTTCCCTCACTTCAAAAGAAAAAAATTCTCATCGCATGGGGCATGAAGGACTTCTGTTTCACTGAAAAATTTCTCCAACAGTGGCAAAAGATTTTCTCCGATGCTCGCATAATACCTTTTGCCAATGCCGGTCATTACTTATTGGAAGACGCCAGCGATGAACTTATCGAGAAGATTCGAAAATTCCTTACGGAAGAACACTGAAATTATTTAGAAATTGTCGTCAAAATTAGGCAGCCAAAAGAGAGATAGAGCGAATGTGGAAACAAGTTTCCTATGTGTCCTTTTCCATTCCTTCTTCCTTCCCTCTCTTTTTCCATTTGTCAATCTTTTTTGACGACGCCTTTTAATAGCCGCTTATAAATTCTTCAAAAAATTGATACGGATTCATTACGGGATTTTGCTTGAAAAAGTATTCATCCCAAACTGATCCAAGATTGAATTCATCGGAGAATATAGAAGAATGAAGTAACTGCCTACTATCTTGAAGCTTAGGCACATGGTTATTCCAACTGTTCTTTAGGTCATTATCGCTTCCGCCTCCGAAGTCTTCTAAAGATTCGACCGATTTTTGTTCTAAATGATTGGACTGTTTTGGAGACTGGTCCTCCTTAGGCTGTATTCCCTCATGAGGCGAGATGAGAAATGTTGCATGTTTTAATTGATTATGCCTATTTTTTAGTTGCATATCGGTTCTACCTAGGAAGTGCCTCTTTGCGAAAAGAGCCCATTTGGGGCCATATTCTTTAAACAGTGATATCAAGAGCGCATCTTCCTCAGGAGAAAATGGATTACGGTTAATGCCTGGCCTGAGATAATTGAGCCATCTATCTCTACATTGCCTAGCATTAAAATTAGGCATGTTTGATGCAATAATTTCCCAAGCATCAGCATCAGTCCCGTATTTATTCACAAACGCCACCAGTGCTACATCCTCTCTTTGAGCAAAATGTCGCTTCCGCTTGTTTTTTTCGATTGAAACCATTTGAGGTTCCTTTTTAGCACACTCGTACCATCTATTCCTACATTGCTCGGCCGTATGATCAGGCATACCTGATGCAATAGTTTCCCAATTAGTCCCATATGTTCTCACCAACTCTATCAGTTGCTTATCCTCTTCTTTAGTAAAAAGATTCCTCGGCGCACCGATTAGAATTTTCCCAGGGCTGCCGATGAGACAGCACAAAACTACCATAAACCATAGACTCTTTCGCAATTTCACATCCCCCCTTATTTTATTCCTTAGTCTACATAGTCACTCTATCGAAAGAAGCTTTTATCGATTCTCCATTTTTTCTTTGGATGTTTACTTAAAGATGTCTTAAGCTTAAGCTGCTCAAGATCACAGGAAGTCTCATCAGAAGTAGGATTGCCATGAGTAGCTTGATCCGGAAACAATACTTTTCGTCGTCCAGGCTTGTTCTCCCTTCTCATTAAAAGACTATATCTATTTCTTAGATGCACATCTGTCCTGCCCAGGAAGAGTCGTGTGAAGAAACTCCATTTTTGGCCATATTTATTGACCATCTTTATCAAAAGTGCATCCTCCTCTGGAGTAAACGAATTATGATTGATATCCGTATCAAGACGGTTGAGCCACCTTTCTCTGCATTGCCTGGCATTGCGGCCAGGTACCTCCTTTGCAACAGCTTTCCAATCAATCCTGCCATATTGCCTCAATTGAAGCTCCACCGACGCTATCAGCCACGCATCTTCATCCGGAGTAAAACGTCGCTTAACTGCTAGGGAAGGCAAATTAGTGCCTGGAACAAGATGATAGCAATATCTATTTTTGCATTGCTTGGCATTACGGCCAGGCATCATTCCTGCAACAGCTTCCCAATTAACCTTACCATCTTGCTCCAATTGAAACTTTACCAATGCTATTAGTTGGGCATTCTCCTCCGGAGTAAAATATTGCTTACCTTCCCCAACTAGGGGGGGTAAACCAGTACCTGGGACAAGATGATAGCAATACCTATTTCTGCATTGCTTGGCATTACGGCCAGGCATCATTTCCGCAACAGCTTCCCAATCGATCTCACCATCCTGTCCTAATTGCCATATCACCGACGCTATCAGTTGGACATCTTCCTCCGAAGTAAAACACTTACCTCCTGCTTCGACTGATATCCCTTCAGGTCCCCCCATAAAGCAACACAAAACCACCAGAAACCGTAGGCTTTTTTGTAATTTCACTTCCCCCTTTTATGTATTTTATTTCTATTATAGCATATTGCTATACTACACTATAATCGGTGATTTATGACTGGTGATTCAAAGTAATAATTTACGACAAACAATAACAAAAACATACGATAAAAATGCGACAATAGGATAACGCTCTTAATCCTTATTAAAAAATTCCTGGTAAAACTTTTCGGATTGAAAAAGATAAAAGTCTTCATCCGAAGGCAGCCCCCATATTAAAGACTCGACCGATTTCTGTTCTAAATGATTGGACTGTTTTGGAGACTGGTCCTCCTTAGGCTGTATTCCCTCATGAGGCGAGATGAGAAATGTTGCATGTTTTAATTGATTATGCCTATTTTTTAGATCCATATCCGTTCTGTTTGGGAAGTATTCTTTTGCGAAAAAGCTCCACTTGGAGCCATACTCTTTGAACAAAGATATCAAAAGCTCATCTTCCTCAGGAGAAAATAGATCGCGATTAATACCTGGCCTGAGATAATTGAGCCATCTATCTCTACATTGCTTGGCATCGCGATTAGGCATCTGCGATGCAATAATTTTCCAATTACAGGGCTCATATTTTTCCACCAACGCTCTCAACGCTGCATCTTCTCTTGGAGTAAAATATCGCTTTATCTCGCAAAAATTAGCATCTGGGGCAAGATAATAGGTCCACCTACTCTTACATTGCTTGGGCTTATGACCAGGCATCTTAGATGCAATAATTTTCCAATTAGTTCCGTATATTCCCACCAACTCTATCAGTTGCTTATCCTCTTCTGAAGTAAACTGTTGTTGCGGTGGCATCCCAATTAAAATTTCTCCAGGGCCACCCATCAGCCAACATAAAACCACCACAAAACCTATGCTTTTTCGCAGCTTCATTTCTCACCCTTTATCCCTAAAGTTACTATCTATTTTAGCATATGAGGACAGTGAGGCAAACTAATAATTTACTGGAAGTTCGGATTCGAGCCATGTATTGGAAGCTCAATTTTCTTGGATGGTATCGGACCAGGATCATTAGAGACGAGAAGCTCTTCTAGAGACCTACCGATCATTGGAATTGGAACTTCCTTAAAAATTTCGATCTCTGGAGTTTTCCGTGGCATGCTTGATTTACTACCTCGACGTTTGCATGAACGGCTATACCATCTACCTCTTAGCTGCATATCGGTTCTGCCAGGAAAGAAATTTTCCGCCAAAAAGCTCCATTTTTTACCATATTTTTCGACCAGTTGTATCAAGAGATCATCTTCTTCCAAAGAAAATTTCTCATGATTGATACCTGGCATAAGAAAAACAAACCACCTACTTCTACATTGCTTGGCCGTACGATCACTAGGCATCTGGCTCGCGATCAATTCCCAATTAATAGGAGGCCTCAAAAATACCAGATTTTTGATCCTTTGTTCTTGCACCAGCATCCTTAGTTGCTCATCCTCTTCCGGAGTAAAAGATCGTCTCATTCTTCTTTTTCTGGCTGGAATTTCTTCAATCCATAGCATATCTTTTTTTGAAGTAGAAGGACTTTCAAAATCATCTTCTTTGGCTGAAACCACTTCCATTGGTGGTGGCGGTGCGACCTCTTCTTGAATCAAAAGATTTTTCATTTTCAGCTTCTTTTTTCCAGCTAACATCTCTCCAGGGCCCTCAACAAGACAGCATAAAACCAGCATAAACCCTATGATTCTTTGCAATTTCATTTTCCCTACCTACCTATCTCCTGCTATTTTATCCCCATGTTCCCGCATATCGTCATAATATACTACGATCAATGGCTTAAAGTAATAATTTGATCTAGCCAATAGCAAAATAGATCAACACTCCTGACTTTAGTTAAAGAGTTTTTGAAAAATATCTCCAGAAGAATTGTCATCCTCAAACGACTCCCTTGCTAGAGAGTTGGGCTGTGTTTGATCGAAATCAACGGAAATTGGAGGCTCATTTGGAAGTTCATTGAGCTGTGCCGTCTCCAGACATGCACTTAACATCTGAAATGTACGAAGTTTACGTTCTTTCTTTCTATTTTTTAGGTTATATCTATTTTTTAGCTGCACACTGGTTCTGCTCGGGAAGAATTCTAAGAAGAAAGTCCACTTTCTGCCATATTCCGCGACCAGCTGCATCAAGAGCTCATCTTCTTCCGAAGAAAATGGTCTATGAAGGACGTTTGGGTCAAGGAACTTGGTCCACCTATCTCTACATTGCCTGGCAGTACGACCAGGTAACCATTCTGCAACACGCTCCCAATTCATAGGCCTGTATTTTTGCACCGCCGCTATCAATGCTTTATCCTCTTCTGGAGTAAAACGCTTATACAACTTATCTTTTTCAGCTAACACCTCTCCGGGGCTCCCTACCAAACAGCACAGAACCATCATAATCTCTATGACTCTTTGCAATTTCATCCCCTATTAATTCTATTTCCTGTGTCTTAGCACACTACCGCAGTATACTGTAACTAGTGGCTCGAAGCAATAATTGAGTCTAATCAATAACAAAATAAACGAACACTTCCGATTCTAATCAAAAAGTTATTGAAGAAAACTTTCTAAAGGGTCATTATTTCATAACGACCTCGAAAACTCACTCTCTTTGGGATCATCGTTCCACAACAACCCCAAAAACTTATCTCCAAACGGTTCCCAAAACTCATCCTTATTGGGCTGTACTGGCTTGAAATCGCCCGATGTAGGCAATACATATGTTTTACGTTTCCTATTCAGCTTCAAATATCTATTTTTTAGTTGCACATCACTCCTGCCCGGAAAGAATCTCGAGAGAAGGGTCCATTTTGAGCCATGTTCTTCAATTAACTGCCGCAAGTTAGCATCTTCCTCTGGAGAAAATGGCCCGTGATTGATATTTGGGTCAAGGAACTTGGTCCACCTATCTCTACATTGCCTGGTAGTACGACCAGGTAACCATTCTGCAACACGCTCCCAATTCATAGGCCTGTATTTTTGCACCGCCGCTATCAATGCTTTATCCTCTTCTGGAGTAAAACGTTTCCCACGTGCTTCGAGCCGAAGCTCTCCAGGACCTCCCATTAAACAGCACAAAACCACCACAATCCCTATGACTCTTTGCAATTTCATCCCCTATCAATTCTATTTCCTGTGTCTTAGCACACTACCGCAGTATACTGTAACTAGTGGCTCGAAGCAATAATTGAGTCTAACCAATAACAAAATAAACGAACACTTCCGATTCTAATCAAAAAGTTATTGAAAAAAACTTTCTAAAGGGTCCTTGCTCTATAACAACCTCAAAAACTCACTCTCCTCGAACTGCATCGGCTTGGAATCACTGGGAAACGGAAGCTCCTTTATTGGAGGTTCATTGGAAAACCTATTGGCCTGTATAGTTTCCTTAGGTATGCTTGATTTCTGAAGCATAAGAAAACAATGCCTATTCCTCAGCTGTACATAGGTACTACCAGGGAAGAATTCTTTTACAAAATAGCTCCATGCTCTACCATGTTTTTCGACCAACCACATCAAAAGCTCATCTTCTTCCGAAGAAAATTTTCTATGAAAGATATTTGGGTCGAGATAATGGCACCATCTATCTCTACATTACCTGGCATTATAGCCAGGTAACCATTTTGCAACATACTCCCAATTCTTAGGCCCGTATTTTTGCACCGCCGCTATCAGTGCTTTATCCTCTTCTGGAGTAAAATGTTGTCGCTTTTGCTTTCTTTTTTCAGCTAAAATCTCCCCAATATCCCCAGCGAAGCAGCACAGAATCATCATAAACCATAGGCCCTTTCGTAATTTCATTTTCTTCCATATTATTTTATTCCTACATCTTAGCTTACTACCATAGGATACTAAAGTTAATGATTCGAAGTAATAATTCACCCCAGACAATAGCAAAAAGTTACGATAAGTTATTTTTCGTTTTTATCCTTTCTGCGCTAGAGGTTGTCGTCAAAAAAGGTTAACAAAGGGAAAAAGAGAAGGAGAAAGATGAAATGGAAAAAAGGACATAAGAGACATGACATAACAGATGAATCGTGGAACAAGATGGAAAGGTTGCTATCCGGGAGGAAAGGAACAATTGGGCGACACGGCAGAGATAATCGACTCTTTATAAATGCAGTGTTTTGGATACTGAGGACTGGGGCACCCTGGAGGGACCTTCCGCCGGACTTTGGAGATTGGAAAAACACACGCCGCAGATTCAGCCGATGGAGGGATCGCGGTGTATGGAAAAAATTGGTCGACAATCTGTATGGCGAGCCAGACCTGGAGTGGGTAATGGTGAATTCCACGCCCATCAAAGTTCACCAGCATGGCGCCGAAGCGAATGGAGGCAGTCAGACAATGGCTCGCACAAAAGGGGGCTCCATACGAAATTACATGTGGTCATAGATAAGGTTGGTCATCCGCTTAAAGTCATCGCAACAGAAGGCATAGAACCGGATTACAAGCGGGCACTGGAGTTGGTCGCATCCCTGGATGCCACTTGTGTTCTCGCTGACAAAGCCTATGATGCCGACGAAATCATCTTTTCTCACGCGGCATTGTTCCCATCATTTCGCCGAAGATCAACAGAAAATCTCAATGCCCTTACGATAAAAATATCTACAAAAAGCGTCCTATCATTGAAAAATTTTTCCTTAAAATGAAAGAATGGCGTCCCATTTCCACTCAATACTTTAAAAATATTCACTCCTTTGTTTCTGCATTCTATATCCGCTCCATCTCTCTTTGAGTTGCCTGGCTTTGACGATACCCTCTAGCTATGAGATGTTTGCAAATTTTGAATTTTATTCAAAGCACGCTTGGAAAACCTTGCGTTTTTCAGAACAAAACTTATTCATTTCCTCTAGAATCTAGAAGGAAGAAATATGAGTGATGGAATGGGTAGGATAGGGCTGCAGCCTTCAATAATCGGTGGCACTTCAAGCCCTTCGTCCGGTATCCATCAAAACGTAAACGTTAATCAGATCATTGCCTCAGGGGTAGGCAAAAAATCTGTGGTTCCTGATGGTCACCTTCAAAATTATTGGCTCTAAAAATTAAGCCAAGTCCAGCTTTAGCAGGAAAGAGTGCGCCAAATCTAGAAGATACAATCCTGAAAAATGGCGTCCAGATGACGCCAGGCATGTATCTGCAATGCTTAAGTGCCGATGATCAAAAAATCTTAAAATGCAAGGCTAACACACGCATGGAGGGGATACGTACTAATCAGAATCAGACCTTCCCAATTGTATCGGGAAATTTTAAAGCCGATGGAGTAATTCCCCGCATGGATTATGGATTCGCACAGGCCTGTGCAACGTCAGCGCAGAATGGCTCCACTTTTATTATGCGAGGGGTGAATCCATCTTCTCTGGGAGATGGTGGTGCCTTGACACATCCCGAGAGATATGCTCCCAAACCCATGACCTGCCACGCCAAGAGCAGCGAGTTCGGCTTTACCAAAGGTCTTGTGCCGGCCAATCCACAATTTCCCGTCCGGCTTATGTCGACATAAATGGTGACAAGTACAAAGGTGCGTTTAAAGACGTCAACAAGACGCTGGGAAGAGCTGAGGCGTGTACAAACCCAATTACCGCAGATGATGGAAGTGAAGAGGGAAAAGCATTGCACCTGAAGACGACAATCAGTAGCCAAGACTGTCACGTTTATCAAGGAACATTTTCAAAAGATGGCACAACCTATCGTTACCAAGTCGCCATACCGGCCAATACGCAGGCTGACGCAGTTCAGCAGGCAATTCAAGGCAGATTACAAGATCATGAGCATCTAGGCTCTTACCTTAAAGTTTATGAAGATCCGAAGCCGACGGATGCCAATCCGAATTGGGCAGAAGTAACGAATTTAAGCACTATGAATCTTTCAGCAGCAGATTTTGCTCAAGCTAAACCGGAACCGACCCTTGTCATCGGCCTTCCGAAAGATACCAAAGGCAGTCAACAGAAGACAGAGCGCTACTACGTCTCGGACTACGATGTGTACGCCATAGCACACACGCAAGCGCAAACCATTGCTTCAGGTCAGGCTCCGGGGGTGATGCAGAGCGAGGTGCTGCAAAAAGATTGGCCGAATTGCGGAGAGTTCGCCGACAACCGAGACAAAGCGGCCATCAACTTCGTGAATGCTTTGCTCCTTTCCCCAGGTAGGGGAGCATTTCCCGAACAAGCGCTCGCGGAATACCAAAAAAATTATGACTCTAATCACCGCGATCGGCCGATTCAGCACGCTGCCGCTGCGGCCGGTATAGTAACGACGAAGAAGGAAGGAGGGCTAGAAGGTTTTTCCGTCCCTGATTTCCCTCTGTGGGTTGTGGAGAGTGAAGGACCTTCACAACCTGGAAACGTTATTAAGTTAGAGAATGCTGGAGATTTAGCTGCCTACATGATTAATCTGAGTACTGACAAAAACAAGTGCGCAGAAGCCATATTCAACAGCAAGGTACTCGATTTCTGTGTTAATGATCTTATAAGGCCTATGGATGCAGCCTAATGTGAAACGGAATTTAACAACCTAAAATTTTTTTCTTGACAAATGTTAACATCAGAAAACAAAGACGAAATGGACGCTTTACCGCCACAATCGTTACCGGAGGATCTGGCTCGCCATGGGGCAGGATTGACCTTCGTCGAGAAACAGCTGCAGAACTCTGCAGCTTCAGCTATCGATGCCTTGGCGATGGACCCGAATCGTCTCCTACTCCTGAAGCTCGAGGACACCCCATCGGGACGTCTCCCCATGCATCTTCTGGAGGAAGTGCATCATATGGTAGCCGCAGCCGGTACACCGTATGCGGAAGGAGAACGAGATCTATCCCTCTATCAGAAATGGCGCGATCTGTACTATGGAGAATGCCGTCAGAATTCCAATTGGACAAATACGAAGTTAAAGAGCTTGCATCCTGAATATACACATCTCGCGATGATTCAAGACCTTCTCCATGTTATAAAACACACGCCGGATGTTCCCAAAGCAGGTCATTTTGGATTTATTTTAGCCTCAGTGCGTGGAAAGTCATTAATTGCCAAAAGAATCCCTGATTCTGACACAATCAGTACCTTGGCCCTCTATGCCTTCGCTCATTTCATCGTGCCTGTAGATGGACATCCCTCCGTGGTTTCACAGGTAACGGATAGGACAATACAGGAAGGTATCTTTTCTGTACTGTCTGCCCTCTGCAATAATCCAGCCAATACCGGCGACGTCCGCGGGGCCTTCCTGCTGCTGGCCATGTATTCCGTTTTGGAGCTGCACATGCCCTTTAAATCGCGTATGGATCAGATGAGGGACTTTTTCTTCTTCCATATTCAGCCGAAGCAGAATGAAAGGGTAAAGGAAAATTTGCTTCACCTCTTTTTCCTGTTGGCCGAAAGTGATCCGACGCGCTACGGTAATCCTGAAGAGGGCAAGGCGATCGTAAAGCATGCGCAATCCGTTCTGCTGGTTTCCTGCCCTTACATCAGTGAATCTCTGACACTCATCTGGAGTCAACACATGCAATCACTAGTAGATGCTTATCGCTCAAAGAAACTGAAAGACTTTGACATTACCTGGATGAAGAAAGAGGCACAGGCGCTCATTACGCCCAGCGACCCTGATGCGCCCCGATGCCATCCTTCGGCTCATTCTGTATTGAGAAGCAGATTACAGAACTCTAGTGTATGGTGTATTCGCCGCCGTTTTCGCCGTAGAGTAGCTTAGGTATTTCTAATTTCTTCAGAAAGTCGAAGCATGCTGGTTGAGCCGGGTGCACTCGATGCAATAGGAGCCCTTCAGAGGCTAAGATGGAGAAGTATTACAAATGTCAGCGCCACACAAAACGTGGAGGCTGAGTTGATTTCTCGCTTTATGAGATATAGGATGCCAATTTAATCCTTGATGTTAACGGCCACTCTCGCGGACGTCATTCCCCTGGCGATGCATATTTTGGTGGACAACCAGGGCAGTGGACGCTGTAGTAATACACAAGGAAGTAAGCTATGAAGCCAGAATATACTAGGGAATTTGAAATCATCAAAGAATACATTGCCTATCATAACAGATTGCCCGATACTCTGAAGATTTTGGAACAGAGTAGGGACTCAGAGGTATTATGTGGCCTATTGGATTTGTTCACAAAAGAAAATAGTAACATAAAGGGTTTTTTCGATGAACTTTACCGTACGCTTAAGCTTGGATTCTCTCCGAGACAAATCATAGAAGCACTCTCCGAGAATGGAAGATTTGATGCTGTCTACGAGGTGGCAAGCCATATGTTTTACTACATATGTTGGTTTATGTTAGATGGCTTTTGGGCTTCTGAATTGGGAAGGAGCTATTTTCCAGAATTTCGCCAGATGTTCGATAAGGTTCGTCCTAAGTATGCTGCGGAGTTTTTGCAAGGCATGAAGATGTATTGCGACAGACCGGAAGAGGAAAACATGCTACTGGCACTCCGGAGGGACATGCGGAGATGGCAAAGGAAAGATTGCCTTTCTACAGATGCCCTTTTACGTCTTATAGAACAAGAGAATAAAGATGGATCATTAAAGGAATTCTACGACTAGACCCCAAGAATGATCTGACCCTCAATCAAAATCCTTCGGCGGAATCGACTGTCCATTATTAATCTGCTGTTTATCTGGATTTTTTAGACGCTTATGGGAAAGTTTCGATAGGCACCACTAGGTGCGTAAAGATGCAGTAAGATGTTTTCAGATTTACCATGCACGATGTGAATGAGAATCAAGGTCATTTGGAAAGATTGATCATTGAACTTAATTTTTCTGTCCGGAAAAATTTTATTTCCAACAGAGAAAAACTGGCCTAGAATGGAACAAAAAAGGATTCCTCATGAGAAGATTTCTAGACCCGAAGAATGATCTGACCTTCAAGCGTCTGTTCGGCACGGAACAGAATAAAGAGATACTAATTGCATTTCTGAATGATATTTTCGCCGGCGTGCATGAGCCCCTCGTGGAAGTGGAATTCTTGAAAACCATTCAAGATCCAGAGATTGCCATCATGCGGCAGAGCATCGTCGACGTACTGTGTCGCGACGCCGAAGGCAAGCAGTACATCATCGAGATGCAGTGCGCTCTGGATTCATCCTTTTTGAAGCGCGCCTGCTACTACGCCAGCCGGGCCTATGTGAGCCAGGTAACGTCCGGGAAACCCTTCAGTCAACTGAAGCAGGTGATTTTTCTGGCGATATTTAAGGACCAATTATTTCCGAGAAAAGGGGCATATTTATCGCATCACAAGATACAGGATATCCATACGGGCGAATGCGACATCGATGCCTTCAGCTTCAGCTTTCTGGAGCTCGGGAAGATCGACAAGAGCTTTAATGAATGCCAGGACATGATCGAAAAATGGGCCTATTTCTTCCAGCATGCGTCGGAAACCGATTCCGACTCATTGGAGGAAATTATACAAAATTACCCGGTATTGGGAAATGCCTACAATGCCCTTGGGGAATGGGGCTACGACAATGCGGAATTGCTCGAATATGACCGTTACGCCATGAAGGCTGATGAAATCGCCACCGGCCTATCCGACGCTGAAGTTAAAGGACTTAACAGAGGACTTGCTAAGGGATTGGCTAAAGGAATGGCCAAGGGTCTCGCCAAAGGTAAGGCCGAAGGGCTGGCCAAAGGCAAAGCTAAAGGTCTCGCTAAGGGCAAGGCAGAAGGCCTCGCCGAGGGCAAAGCTGAAGCCACACGAGCCATGGTCATGAAGCTTCATCAACAAGGCATCGATCTAAGCGTCATCGCCGGGGCGTCGAATTTGTCGCCTGAAGAAATCAAACAGATTTTGATGAAAGCGGGTATGATGAAAGAATGACAAGGCGATGAGGAACGAGTGCCATGCGCAGCTTTGAGGATAATTCGTTATTTTCTATTCTTTTGCCTAGCTTTAACCCTAACTGCCTCGCTTGGGAAACAAAATACCGCAACAGATAAGACCTCATTTGCGCTCTCTCTAGCTTTTTTCACCTACGCCGAAAGAATCGCAACAGCGACTTCGATGGTACTTGGATTTTTATCTTTTTCTTGGAGTGAAATTCCTTAGGGCGAAAATCTCATTCGCATTCTTGGCTCAATATTATTTGCGACGGAAGAACCGCAATAGCGACTTCGATGATGCTTGGGCTTTCATTTCTTTCTTGGAATGAAATTCTCGAAAAGGAATTGCTAAAGGAACTCCGTGTTCTAAGACTCGATGTATGATGATGGCCACAGATGCTAGTTTTTTGGGATCTTTTTGGTAAGCACAGCAGAAGGAAATGTAAGTTATGGGCGGTGTAACGGTTATGCGACAGGCTTTTTGGGCGGAGGCGGATGAGAAAACTGGTTTCAGGATGAAACCGTTAGGGAAGCATTTGGAGCGTAAGCCCTTGGATTGATTATGGTAATCGTAATCCTCTGTGAAGTGTACATTTTTACCGCCGCAGAATTTAATGACGAGGTCGCAATCCTCTAAGGGCGAGGAAAAGGCCTTTTGAAAAGGCAGGAGGTCGTAGTAAACCTTCTGTTCCTTATCCGTGTCATGGAAAACGATCTCTTCGTACAAGAAAGGTACACGAGGTCTTTTTTTGCCGGTTACGCATACCGCAAGATTAAGAGCTTCCTTTACGCCGGGAGTCCAAAGGGCTTCATCTTCGTCTAATTTATAACATCTGGTGATCATATGGCTTTTATCTCTATGGCAGAAAAATAAAAAGAAAAGTCCAAATGTCAGAAGTGCAATGTAAATGCTCACTTTTACCGATGGGTAAAACTCTACATCGTGCCGCTCATGAGTCCCTTTGTCTTTTGAAATCTTGTGCTTTTTAGAGAGGGACTCGGCCTTATTTCAGGCGTTGCCGTACAAAATCGAGGAGTGAATGGGCACGGATGCAGTTTCCTTCCAAGATATATCGCTCAATCCCTGGCGTAATGGGTTGGCCTGTTTCCACCCAGACCGAGCGAATGCCGGCATTAACACCCGTCA
>JAIRRP010000058.1 GCA_031255915.1 Puniceicoccales bacterium
TGATATCCGATTCTTTATCGCCGACGAGGAGACAGTCGTAGGGCGATAGGTGGTATTTTTCGATCATCTCCACGATAAAACATGGCGATGGCTTTCGATAACGTGAGGGCTCGTCGGGCATTTCCGGGGCAATGCATAGCTCTTGAAAAAGATTTGGGCCTAAGCCGATCAATTCCCATAGACGACGATGGCACTGTTCCACCTGCTCCCATGTGAAGTATCCACGGTGGATACCGCTTTGATTTGTCATGAGGAACAGGATGTAGTTCTGTTCTTGTAAAACCCGAAGTGCCTCTGGAACCCCTTCGATGAGCCGAATCTGTTGCGGGTCAGAAATATAGTCGGAATCGATGTTGAGGGTTCCGTCTCGATCGAGAAAAATAGCTTTTGACATGGACTTTACCGGTGGCGATCTTTGGATTCTAGACGGAGATATTTTTTACTCATAGAGTTCTGATAAATGTTTGGCTTATTCAAGAAATTTTGTAGTGGGCTTGCCAAGACTAAGCAACGACTTTTTCAGACACTTGGTAGCATCTTTCGCTCTGATAAAATCAATCCTGCCAACCTCGAGAGCATCGAAGAAGCGCTCTATACGGCCGATTTTGGTGTTGAGACGACGGAGGAAATCATTGCCCAGATACGTCAAACTCATAAAGAGAATAAAAATTTTCAGCAACAGGATATTTTGTCGATTACGACACATGTCCTGAGTCGCGTACTTCAGGGCTCAGAAGGTCGTCTTCCCGCTCCTGTTGACATCCATTCTTCACCGGAAGTCCTCTATCTCGTCGGCACCAATGGCTCAGGTAAGACGACCACGGCTGCCAAATGCGCCCATTATTTTCAGCAACAAGGTCGAAAGGTCATCGTGGGCGCTTGTGACACTTTTCGCATGGCCGCTAACGAACAGATTCATACGTGGTCGCAACGGCTCGAATTTGAGCTCGTCGCCAGCCAACACGGGGCAGATGCGGCCGCCGTCGCCTACGATACCTACAAGGCAGCTTGTCATCGCCAAAAAGATCTCGTCATCCTCGACACAGCAGGACGGCTTCATACCAAAGAAGGGCTGATGAAGGAGCTCGTTAAGATGAAACGCGTCCTGCAAAAACAGACGGAGAACCTGTCCGAACATACGTGGCTCGTGCTCGATGGCAGTCTAGGTGCGAATGCGATTACGTCCGTTCAACGCTTCCATGAGATCTTAGGCCTCACGGGTATCGTCATGACCAAATTAGATGGGACGAGTCGTGGTGGCTCCCTTGTGGGTATTTACCGTCAACTGCAGCTTCCTATCTACTTCCTCGGTCTTGGAGAAAAACCTGATGATCTACAGCCTTTCTCCAGCGAGGATTATATCCGAGCACTTTTGGGAGAAACTCGCGAAAATTGACCAATTGCTTTTTTGACCATTATGCGTTGCCCAGAGTGCCAGCATTCCGATACAAAAGTCATGGCGACAAGGCTCCAGGAAAACGCCATGGTCATACGGCGCAGAAGGTATTGCCACCATTGCGGCCATCGCTTTTCCACATTAGAGGCTTGCTGCGTTCCCGATCTCGTCGTCAACAAACGCGACGGTTCATGCGAAGCATTTGCACCGCAAAAAATTCTCATCGCTCTGCAGAAGACTTTTAAAAAAGACGCACGCAGCGAGGAGAATATTCGACAATTGCATCAGCAGATCATCAAAATCATCTATGGACAAGAGGGACGCCCCATCACTTCACAGAGGATTGGAGATATTGTTTCGGAACAGCTCAGACAAGTCGATCCCATGGCCTATATCCGTTTCGTGAGTGTTTATAAGGATATTCGAACGCCCAGCGATCTCCTATCAGCCGTTCAATCCATCTCGCAGGACTCTTAGGAAAACAGCAAACCCTTGCTGCTGTGAACCTGTTCGCGCCATTCCTATGACGAGAAAAATGAAGATTTTTACCAGTCATGGACCGCATAGTGATTAGGAGTTCGCAGGGACATGGTGAATATTTCTGTTCGGGAAACGGCGGTGTTTCTTCACATGGAAGGGAATTTTTTTCCATTATCTCTCATCCAACTCCTTCGGTGTCTGGAGTAATGCCTGAAGATTTTTCAGGAAGAAATCGGAGGCTCCCCTGTGCCCCATGAGAGGGTCTAGGACGTTGCGAAAGAGGCTTTCTTTTTTCATCTTCAGTTTTTGGATATTTTCCTCCAATGTACCTTCACTGATGAAGCGATAGACGATCGTGGCGCGCTTTTGTCCCCAACGGTGAACGCGATCGATTGCCTGCCGCTCTACGGAAGGATTCCACCAGGGATCCATGAGAAATACGTAGTCCGCAGCCGTCAATGTGATGCCGACACCACCTGCTCGCAGGCTGACTAAAATAACTCCTGGACCGGTAAGATCCTGGAATTGGCGGACAATCTCGCCACGGTTGGATGTCGAACCGACAAGCTTAAAAGAAGGGATAGTCGGAAAGCATTCCTGCAGCAGGAGCTCTATTTTCTCTAAGAACCGCACGAACTGACTGAAAATGACGACCTTTTTCCCGGAAAAAAACACCTCTGATAACTTCGTTTCCAATCGTAATAACTTCCCTGACGATCTCCAAGAACCTTCGCTGTGCTCCGCGACGAGAGCAGGATCACAGGCCAATTGGCGCAGACGCATCAATTGTGCCAATATGGAGAAACGGTGCTGGTCACCCGATGAAGCCCATTCGGTCTGATATTGCCCCTGGGCCTTTTTCAGGTTCTGCGTATAGAGGCGCTGTTGAACAGGAAGCATTGGGCAATTCAACTCGATCTCCGACTTTACGGGTAGCTCTTTTAAAACTTCTTCTTTTGTGCGGCGAAGGATAAACGGCCGAAGATCTTTCTGTAAATTTTCCAAAGCGGATGGTTTCTGCATTCTTTCCTGAAACATCTTCCATGTTCCCAAAAAACCCGGCATGAGAAACCGGAAGAGGTTCCACAGATCCTGCAGGCGATTTTCTATGGGAGTTCCCGTCAATGCCAAACGCGTCTTGGCCTTCAGTCCAAGACAGACCTGAAAGATTTTCGTCTGGGCATTTTTAATCCACTGGGCCTCGTCCAGAACCACAAAATTCCAGTCGATGCAGCCCAGAGAAGCTTTATGTATTTTCAATTGCATATAACTCGCAATTTGCAGTGAAATCTTCTGGCCACCCGGTGGCTGCCCGATGATATTGACCGTCAAATGCGGAAAAAACTTCTTCGCTTCTTCGTACCAAACATCGACGACACTTGCGGGACAGACGACCAATGAAGGTTGTTCTGATTGAAAACAATCGAGGGCTGCAAGCACCTGCAGCGTTTTTCCCAAACCCATATCATCCGCCAGTAAACCATGCAGATGGTAAGAGACCAAATGGCCTATCCATTCCACACCTTCATGTTGGTAAGGGCGCAAAAAATGTGGTAATGTGGGGATTGTTACTTCTTTCGTCGATTGTGCTTCTTCTAGCCATTCTTTCAGAGGGCCTTCTACGGCGACATTTTTCGCAACGGTACCGTAGGATGAGAACAGCATATAATGTGGCACAATGCCGGATGGAAAATAGGAAACGGCTTGTTTCCACTCGGTCATTTTGGCCGAGGATTCCGCGGAGAGCTTCAGCCATCCCCGGTGCGGAAGAAATATAGCCTCTTCTTTCCCAAACCTCAGAGCTCGAAGTTCATCCGCTTGCAAACGGAACCCAGGGATCTGCCAATCGATGGTGATGTGTTCAGAATCCACCGCTTCAGCTTTGGGAATTAATGTTACGGTCTGCGCTTTTTGGGGCAAAAGCTCCAAATCCTCTGCGAGGACAATATCGCTCCACGATTTCCAATGCGATAATTCTTTATTGTAAAAATGAATAATGCGTTCATGCCCGTGAAGCGCATAAGTTCGTCGGATACTCGTCCCTACGAATCCAGCTTTTTTCGCATGAAAGAGGAACCGAATCCACATCCCTTTTTCTCGCTGTTGAAAGGCATCTTCACTGAGATCGAGCATCGGTGCCTTGTGAGAGGAGAGGGATAAAATACTTACTTCCAGCGTGCTTCTCTTCATCTTGAATTCCAGACGCGGACGATCGGCCGAAAGAGCTCTTTTTTTTCTTGTGTCCGCTATGGAGGCCGAAGAAGTTATCACCTCCCCTACGCCTTCATCCCCTTGGAGATATTCGCAGAGAAGTTCTTCAATGAGATAGAGTGTCGCTACCCGATAGCTCGCGATGAGGGAAGTATTTTTGATGGAAGAATGAAAACGCCACGGTTCATAAGAGGCATCCAGTATGACGTAGACACGCCCATCTTTGGATTGGAATCGCGCTAAAACGTCTTCCTCTCGCAAATCCAGTTCGATGCATTGCTGAGATTCATAAATCTCGCGACCTCTCTGTTCCTCTTCTTTAGAGGGAGTTTTTTTAGGGGGAAGCGATAGGCGTTCCATCCATTTATAAACCGCTGGCCGATTCCAACGCTTCTGACAACTCGCTATTTGAGCATTCTGCATGTCATATTACCCCTGCGGAATCTTCCTGCCATCAAAGCGGGCACGCCGTTGGCAAAAAGGTACATGGAATCCCGAACGTATGAGCTGCTTGCTCCGCTAGATTTTTTACGCCGAAGACTTCCGTTGCATAATGCCCGCAAAAGTAGACGTTAAGCCCATATTCTTGAGCAAAAATATAGTGATGTTGTTTCCCCTCGCCCGTAATCAATGTGTGATAATTTTTTCCTTTGAATGTTTCCATCATTTCTCCACCTCCACCCGATATAATCACCGCTTGTTCGATCATATCCGGCCCAAATGCCATGCAAACAGGATGCTCAAACAGCTCATGAAGCCGATTCTCCAAGTCAACTCTCGGTCGATTCCAATCCACTACAGCGGCCACAGGACAACCGTTATGAGGACAAGTCCATAATTGCACTTCTCTCCCTAATAGTGCCGCAATGCTCGCATTGTTGCCTAGTGTCGGATGGACATCCAATGGCATGTGACTACTGTAAACCGCTATATCATGTTCTATTAAAAGGCGATATTTTTGAGCACGGCTACCCGTTATCGGCGCCGGTGACCTCCAAAATAATCCGTGATGGACGATGAGAAAATCCACTTCATGCTCAATAGCTAATTGAATGCTCTCCAAGCTGGCATCGACAGCCGCACCGATATGATACACTTTTCCAGAATTCTCGAACTGAAGACCATTATGAGCTCCTGAAAGATCGACTATGGCTTCCCTGTTGACACACGTATCACAAAATTGAACAATGGATGCAAGCGATATCTCCATGGAATATAGATGCAAAGAGATGCAAAGACAAGATGCGATATTTCACTTATTTGGGCAATATTTTTCTCTTGAGTATGGGGTTATCCTTTCCGCTTGCCTATGGAAACTCCGTCTCGACACCATCAGATAATGGCGAACATGAAACGCACTATGGCCAGGAAAAGAGAGCCATCATTGGGCAACATTGGCGGGAAGCGCTGGTTTATATTCGGGAGGAAAAATTAGATCAAGCACTTCCCATCTAC
Organism: Puniceicoccales bacterium; assembly: GCA_031255915.1. GTDB lineage: Bacteria > Verrucomicrobiota > Verrucomicrobiia > Opitutales > JAIRLG01 > JAIRLG01. The sequence goes on from JAIRRP010000058.1 coordinate 5,543, forward strand.
GAAGAACTGGTACATCAAAGGGATTTTTTCACGGTGGAAACTTATGCTAAAATTTTGGGCCAGTATGTTTGGTTGCGGCTGCAACTCTCTTCCATAGATCAACTTACCCATTTTTTGCTCCTCAGAATTCAGACGGAACCGGAGCTCCTATGCCATCTCTCCACATGGGAAGCGCTATGGAATGTACTGCATATCCTGTCTTCCCACAGAAAATTTGAGAAAGCGCTGCAATTTTTCCAGAACGTGAAAGCAGTGGCGGTTAACGTGGAAGTTCCCTCAGAGGAAGTTTCCATCTATAACCTCTTCATTGAAATGTATCTGTTATTGCAGTGCCATTATACTTGTACGAGTTACATGAAGGCCAAAGAATTGCTCGAGCGCTATCATTTTCTGCAAGACCCTTCATTTCGCGAGCACATACATTCCTGCCTCTTGCTTTATTTGGGAGAATTGGAGATGCTCATGGAGCACGAGACCGTTGGGTTACTGTACCTGAAGATACTAAGAGAGCATTTTCCGAAAACTTTTAATGATATGCGTTCGCGCATCTTTCTGGCGGAGTGGTATGAAACCCACGGCTTAATCCAAGAAGCTCGAGAAATCCTCGAAGAGCCTATGGGGCAAGATTCACAATCCCCTCATCCCTTTAAGCCACAGCTCCTCTACGCTTTGTCTCGGCAAACATGTCGCCAAGGTTTTAAATTTTATTCGCAGGCCATTGATTACCTAGAGATCATCGCCCATACTTATCTTCGTTCTGAATTCTACGTTCCGGCAAAACTTCTCGAAGGAGAGCTCCTTCGGGAGCTGCATCACTTCTTCGGTGCACAATTACTCTATGAAGATTTGCTTAAAAAATCGGCCTTATCTCCATCCTTAAAAACCTGGATTCAATTACTCCGCATACGATGCATTCTTGCCCTGCATCCGGATGAACACACGGAAAAAGAAAAGGCCATATCTCTCCTGAGTAGTATCGTCGATACCCCTCAACTTCCCAGAGAATTGCGTGCCGAAATTCAGTTTCTCCAAACCCTGCTTCTTTTCGAGAACGACCACATTTCCGAGGCCAGACAAGTCATAAATCAGGTGATTACAAATTTCACCTCCAATACAGTCCCTTTACTAAAAGAGCGCTATTGGCTCAAGCGAATCATCTCCATCGCTCAGCGCATAGCGAAGTCCGAGAACGACGCCGAACGCGAACAAAAATTACTTGAAATTTCGGAACATCTCCAGTTGTGAAATCCTTTTAGGGACTATGAATCGATAACTTTCCTTTCGATACGTGCACCGAGATGGCGCAATTTTTCTTCGAAACATTCATAGCCTCGATCGATATGCTCTGCTTCCGTGATTTGTGTCACGCCTTCGGCGGTTAATCCTGCCATATAAAGTGCAGCGCTTGCCCTGAGATCCGTCGCTTGTATTTTAGTTCCCCGGAGCTGACTCCTATGAACTTTAAGGCCACTAGGAAACGTTTCGAGATGAGCCCCCATGCGTTCCAATTCCCTTACATAGAGAAAGCGTTGAGGATAAATGTGGTCGTGGATCTCACTGCCGTCCTGTACCAAGGTCATCAGGACAGCCATCGGTGCTTGTAGATCGGTCGGGAAACCCGGATAAGGAAGGGCATGAACAATCGCAGCTTTTAGATTTTGACCTCCTTTGATCTGCATGCAGTCACCGGATAAGTCCCAACTGGCCCCCATCTCATTTAGGGTAAAGAGCAGAGCACCTAAGCTTTTTTTGGGGAAATGTTCTATCACAATGGGATGGGAAGAATGACCTGCACAAAGGGCCATGAGCATCCAGGTTCCCGCTTCAATGCGGTCCGCAGAAATCGTATGGGAGAAACCTTTCAGCGTATCCACGCCTTCTATTTCTAAAATGGGGGAGCCAATGCCTTCGATATGTGCTCCCATGAGCACCAGCACCTGGCATAATTCTACCACTTCCGGCTCACAGGCGGCGTACTCGATGCGGGTCTGCCCTTTAGCCAACGCAGCCGACATGACAATATCCGCTGTTCCGGTAACACTTCCACCGGCCGGTCCTCCGAGGAAAATAGTGGCACCTCGGAGCCCTTGGGGCGCTGACATAATCACCTTATTCTTCTGTACTTCTACACGAGCTCCTAATGCTTCAAGTCCACGAATGTGTAGGTCAATCGGTCGTGCTCCAATGGAACATCCGCCGGGAAATGTCATTTCAACATATCTCTGCCTCGCCAATAGGGCCCCCAGCAGGTAGATCGATCCGCGAATCTTTTGAATTAAGCCGCTATCAGGTACTTTTTTTTCCTCCTGAAGGGAGGCCGATTGAAGGCGTAATATCCCCTCTTCGGATCGCTGGATATCCGTTCCCAATAGCTCCAACAGCGACAACATAATTTCCATATCGCGGAGTTGTGGAACCCCCTTGACGAAACACGGCTCCTCTGTGAGCAAAGAAGCTGCCAAAATCGGAAAAGACGCGTTCTTGGAGCCGCTCGTCGTTATCACACCCTTTAGATCATTCCCACCATAAACATGTGCCTCAAAGCACCGAATTTGATGATCCATAGATATCATCTCTATCCTCAAGGGATAGAGAAATCACTTAAAGTTTTTACGTGTATTCCTTTTCTTTTGGGAAAGGTCACCATTTCTCCTCTCGGTCTCTCTTTTATTGCGGCCACCTCGAATAGAGCACGGCTCAGGCACGTTTTTTAAGGTGCCTTTTGGGGCGCTCTGCTTATCACAGCAACCGCAGGAAGCATCGGTAAAACATCCGGTGAGCATATGCCACAACTTTGACCATATGGTTCTTTTCTTGTCCCGACGGCAATTCTTATGGGAATCTTCTGGGACATCGCATTGATCATAAGAAGCTTTATCATGCCTTTCGTTTTTCTTAAATGGAGAAGGTTCCTTACGATCTGAGCGCTGGGATGGCGTCGTTGACCGGGAGCCACCCCGCGGTCTTGTGGCATGCCCCCGGGAATCACTTTCCGACGAAGGAGATGACGATTCCACAATTTCTTGACGATTTTCATCCAAGATCCGTGTTGTTTTTCTCAGCGAGGAAGCGTGTTCTTGTGAGCGTTTGTCGTGTTTAGCCGAAGGCTGAGAGGACAATTTCTGGGAAAGTGCATCGTTAAAAACAGAGTTATGCTCGTTGGTTTCGCCCATGGCTTCTGCCGCACCATCATCAGCACCTCGTCTCGTACGCGGTAAGCGTCCTCTCTTCAGAGGCGCGTGATGCATCATCTCTTCCTTGGCATCATCGACGAGTGCATCAGGAGACTCCTGCCTAGTAGGATTTGGTGTTTTCGTTGTGACGGAATTTTGCCGACTAGGTACAAATTCCTCTTCTTTTGCAATTTGCGGTTTTGCCACTTCAAACTCAGGCATATAATTTCCTATAGATTAAAACAATCCCTCCCTTCGTCACAGCGAAGAAAAGAGAAACGCCGACCTACAATCTCCTACGAATTCAATGAGGAAATCCACTAGAACGTAAAGGCGAGAATAAATGGTTTTTACTTTGCTGTAAAGTCTGAAGACAACGACCGTCTCCTTAAACATTGACTAAGTGAGAAAAAATCACGGTATACGTAAAATTATGCGGCATTTTCGCAGGCCGTAGATTAAATTAGTTCATTCTTATGAAGAAATCCGATCTTATTGCCAAGGCTTACAGTATACTACTGAAGGACTCTCCGTCCCTTGAGAAGGAAAATATTAACAAATCTTCGACAGAGCGCATCGTTAATGCCCTATTGTCCGCTATTTCAGAAGGTCTTAAAACCGACGAAGAGGTTCAAATCATCGGTTTTGGAACATTTTCTGTAGCTGAACGTGCGGCCCGTGAAGGTGTCAACCCGCGTACGGGAAAGAAAATTACTATTGCCGCTTCGAAGAGCATTCGTTTTAAAGCAGGAACCAAGCTTAAGGCGATCCTTTAAAGGCGAGAGGAATCAATTTATCTGGGCCGTGTTATTCCTCAAGAATGACGCGGCTTTTACATCTCCTTCGTCGTACTCTATGGACACTTCTACTCAACCTCTAACGCGATTTTCGGCGGGAAGTTTGCGGGAGCTTCTGGCCATCGCATGGCCAATGATCCTTTCCTCAGCGGCTGGCTGTCTCATGATTGTGGAAGATCGCCTCATTCTTTCCCGCTATTCCCCTGAAGCTTTTAGTGTCAATATCGGCTCCATGCCTTGGTATTGGGCGGCTATGGACATCGCATTGAGCATCGTTTCGATAAGTGGCGTTTTGGTAGGACGCTATAACGGTGCGCGGCGTTTTTCCCACATCGGTCCCGTCGTATGGCAAATGCTGTGGTTTTCCGTCTTTCTCTGGATCCCCATCATGTTATGGCTCGTACCGTTTATTCCTCGCTTTTTAGCCGAAAATATTCGAGAGCTGGGCGCAACTTACCTTCGGATCATGTTCTATTTTCTACCTGTTCAATGCGCTGCTTTCGGGGCACTTGCCTCTTTCTTTACGGGACGTGGCAAGACAAAAATTGTTCTCGGTGTTGTTTTGGTCGCCAATGTCGCCAATCTCTTGTTCGACTGGACCCTTATTTTCGGTGCCGGTCCCATTCCCCCTATGGGGATTGCCGGGGCCGCTTTGGGAAGTGGCATCGCCCAGACGATGAGCTTTGGCATTCTTTTTTTCCTTTTCCTTCGGCGACGCTATCGACATCTCTACAGGACATGGGATTGTTCTTTCCGATGGGATTTATGGCGCCAATGCCTGCGTATAGGGACGCCGAGTGCTCTCACTCGCCTGATCAATTCGTTCTTATGGGCCTGGATCATACAGGTCTGTGCGCAGAAAACATCTCATGAGGAATTCCTGATCTATGGAATGTCGATGACGATTTATGCCGCTTTCTTCTTCCTCATAGAAGGCACGGGGTACGGCGTGACCATCGTCGACTCCAATGCTATTGGATCTCAGCAAATGTCCACCATCGTGAGGAACACGCGCTCGTGGGTTTTTCTATCTTTCGCTTTTTGTGGAGCACTTTCCCCCTTCATGATCTTCTATCCAGAGCCCTTTTTTCGGTTATTCTCCATCGATTTTCAATCGGAATCAACAGCGCTTATGGCGAGAGAGTTCTTGATTTGGAGCTGGCTTCTCTTTACGACGGAATTTTTTCATTTCAACTATTTCGCCATCATCACCGCCTTCGGTGATACAATATTTCGCATGCTCTCGGCGCCGATATGTTATGTCTTGCTCGTCATTATCCCTACTTACCACTCGCTCTATTATGGTTCCCACCGGGCATTGGTGTTCATCCAATGCTCTTTGCTCAATGAAGTGGTGATGACGGTCCTGTTTTTCGTGCGCTACCAATGGTTATTGAAGAGGCAGAGTGCCCGATCCGTTCTCGCCGTGGCGTAGGTATTTCCTTTATCTTCGGGCGTGTTGCGTCTGTCCGGATGTTCCGTCTGTCTGTCGCTTTTGCGAAGGGACAAAATGAAGGCGGAGCCCTTCATTTCGTCCCTTCGCGGCCCGCGCAGCGGGCCAGAGCCCGAAGGGCTCAAAAGCGACAGACCCGCCCGTTCGGCCTGAGCCGCCGTTGGAAAATGACGAGACCACAGGCGGTATACATATGTTCGAAATCAGCACTTCCCTAGAAATACAGAGAATGGCCCTAAGCAGGCCTCCTCTCATGGAAACCTGCTGAACGAGGTGGTCTTGGCTGAAACTTTTTCGGGAAAAACCTTGCATGACGGTGGTTTCTCGAAAAATAGCACCTCCATGTCGAAGGTGTTTCACATAACTTCTTTTCTGGGTGAGTGTCTTCAAAGAGCGCTCGCGACATCAGGTATTGAGAGCACGGAAAGAGATGCACGTATACAGCCTTCGGATCCCCGCCTCGGCGATTTTCAGGCCAATGGCCTGATGGCACTGGCAAAATCGCAAAAGACCTCGCCATTATCACTGGCGGAGCAGGTGATGTGCTCTTTAGAGGTCGATGAAGAGTGGCGGAAAACGGAAATAAAGGCCTTCGTATCAGGACCCGGATTCATCACTTTCCAGCTTTCGGATGCTTTTCTTCTGCATTGGCTGAACCGGTATAAGAAAGAGGAATGCCTGAAGCGGGACGCTGGGCAGAGGTTATTGGGACGAAAAGTCGTGATCGATTACTCCTCTCCCAATACGGCAAAACAGATGCATGTGGGACACCTTCGTTCGATGATCATCGGAGAATCTCTCCAGCGATTGCTGAGATTTTGCGGAGCCGAAGTGATTCGCGATAATCATATCGGCGACTGGGGGACGCAGTTCGGAATATTGATCCTCATGCTGAAGCGCCATTCCTTCGACTTTGAAAAAAATTCCTCCGATATTTTAAAGACATTGGAGGCGCTTTATAAGGAAGGAGTCGCTTTGACAAAGGCGGATGAAAATTTGTTGAATGAAGCGCGTAGAGAGCTCGTTCTATTGCAGCAGGGCGATCGAACCAACATGTCTCTGTGGCAGAGGATCAATGATATTTCCTACAGAGCTTTTGAGGAAATTTACGATGAAATGGATGTGCATTTCGATTGCGTATTGGGAGAATCATTCTATCGCGACCAGGTCGACCGCGTCCTCCGAGAATTGGAGGAAATAGGCGTAGCGGAAGTCAGCGAGGGTGCCCTTGTCGTTCGGCATAGGGAGCATTCTCGGTTCTGTGAACAGCCTTTTCTGATACGCAAAAAGGATGGTGCTTCCAATTACGCGACGACGGATCTGGCCACATTGTTATACCGTGTGGAACATTTCCATACCGATGAAATCATCTACGTGACGGATGGGCGCCAACAGGACCACTTTCAGCAGCTATTCCTCACGGCCGAGGCTTGGTTCGCCCAAAAAAACTACGTCTTACCCATTTTGAAGCACGTTTGGTTCGGGACTATTTTAGGGAAAGATGGCAAAGCGATCAAGACGCGTTCAGGCGAGCCTGTTCACCTACGCGAGTTGATGGAGGAAGCGAAGTCGCGGGCCTATGCCATCGTTTCTGAGAAAAATCCCCATTTATTGGAGGAGGAAAAGAGACAAATTGCACGTGTGGTGGGCTTGGGAGCTATTCGCTATGCCGATTTGTCGCAAAATCGTACGCATGACTATGCCTTTTCTTGGGGAAAGCTCCTGTCATTTGAGGGTAACACAGCGCCCTATCTCCTCTATGCGCTTGCGAGAATTCGTTCCATTTTTAGAAAAGTAGCTCCCCCCCTAAGGGAGGAAAGCACAACCGTTGATATGGCAATGATTGGGACTGCAGAAGAACGGGCATTGGCGAAGAAGCTCGTCCTGTTCCCCTATGCTCTGGGCCAAGCCATTGAAGATCTATGTCCTCATTTTCTCTGTACCTATCTCTATGAATTGGCGGAGATATTTTCCTCCTTTTATAACACCAATCGCATCCTAGATGAGGAGAAGACAGTTACGGTGCGGCGTTTGGCATTGTGTTCTCGAACGGGACTTATGCTGAAGCAGGGACTTACTCTCTTGGGCATGGAAACATTGGAGAAGATGTAGAGAGTGTCGTCAAAAAAGGTTGACAAAGGGAAGAAAGGACATACAGGAGGCTTGTTTCTGCATTCCACATTTCCTCTATCTCTCTTTTTGTTGCCTGATTTTGACGGCACCTTTTAAAATGAATTCTGCCTATGTCAGCGTTATCATTGCGAAGTGCCGTGGAGAAGTTTTTAACTTTCCTGACGTTGGAAAAAGGAGCTTCTGAGCATACACTGTTGGCCTATCAATCAGATCTGAAGCAGTGGGAACGATTTGCCCTTCAGGCGAAGGAAGAGGTCGCGAGGGATGTGTCCACTGTGACACCCGATGATATCCGGGAATGGGTCGTTTCTCTCCATGCGGCCTACTACCAGCCGAGAGCCATCGCGAGGAAGATCGCAACGCTGCGTTCTTTCTTTAAAAATCTGGCAAATGAAGGCGGGATAGCCATCAATCCTATGGAAGAGATCCACCTGCCCAAGGCCGGACGCAATTTACCCCACGTGCTGTCGGTGGAGGAAATGAAGCGTTTGCTCAATGCGCCGCCTCGAGGAACTCCTCAGGGCATCAGAGATCGAGCCATGTTGGAATTGGCCTACAGCAGTGGACTGCGCGTATCAGAACTCTGTTGTCTATCCCTGCAGGCCCTGGATTTGGAAAATGGGTTTGTGCGGGTGTACGGCAAAGGGAACAAAGAGCGCGTTGTGCCGATAGGACATTTTGCGATCTCTGCCTTGAAGGAATACCTGGAGTGTGGACGTCCGGCATTGGTCTCTCAGAAGACAGGCAGTCCTGTTTTTCTCAGCCGAAGAGGGGTTTCTCTGTCGCGTAAGACATTTTGGATGTATCTCAAAAAATATGCCCAAAATGCTGGAATTCAATGTCTCGTGACGCCGCATGCGTTGCGCCACTCCTTCGCGACACATCTCTTGGAAAATGGTGCCGATCTGCGATTTATTCAGGAGATGCTAGGCCATGAGGATATTTCGACAACACAGGTCTATACGCGCGTGGAGACGAAGAGGCTCCAACAGCAGTACGAGAAATTTCATCCCCATGCTTTGGGAAAGTAGCTGGGGCGTCTTCGTTCGAGCAGCGGGTTTGCCGCCTTTGAGCCCTTCGGGCTCCGGCCCGCTACGCGGGCCGCGGCAGGAAAAAATGAAAGCTCCCGCTTTGCATTTTTTGCTGGCCGCAAAGGCGGCGAACCCAGACCGAATCCCTGCGGAAACAGAAAATGCTGGCAACCCAGAGGGTCGTAAGATAGGGCCGAAAAGTGGCTAATCTTGGGATAAAGCCTGGTGCGGGCAGAGGGAATCGAACCCTCGACCCAAGCTTGGGAAGCTCATGTATTACCTCTATACTATGCCCGCAATGGATGGGAAAGACAATCAATGGAGGCCAAAGAGCAATGGAAAAATTTGTGGAGACGGAAAAGAACGCGATCTTTTTGGGAATGGGTATTTCGAGATGCGGGCTCCGGGGGCTGTCTCTGCCATAGGCAAATGAAATTTGCCTATGGTGGCCCACAACGTGGGCGATTCCTTTGGAATCCAGAGACAGCCAACGCAACGAACTTCGGATATTCTCTTCCCTTCGGGAGGCCCATAAAAAAAGTCTTCCCATGGCGCCTCATAGTCCTTCACTGGATGACCATGGAGGGATTTATACTTGTTCCTGATTTGGCGAAAAAAGCGGTTATCGTCGACTGGCCGTTATCGCGCATTCTCCTGCAATCTTCCAAAGATTTTCCATGGATTCTGCTGATCCCAAGACGTTTGGGAATTTCCCAAGTACATGAACTGACAGAAGGGGATCAGCTCCAGCTCATGAGGGAAATTTCCGCCGCCAGCCGGCTCATGATCACCCATTTTTCTTGCGATCGCGTCAATGTGGCCGCCATGGGCAACAAGGTACCCCAATTGCATGTCCACGTCATCTGTCGAGATAGGGAAGATCCCTACTGGCCTGAGACGATCTGGCATCAACCCTATGCTCCACTGGAAGCAGAGGCCCTGGAGGCCCGGAGAAAGCAGTTGTTCGATATCTTTCATCTACAGCCCTGGTGAACGATGGTACGCATAACTTCGAAAGGACAGAAAGGCCATAGGTATGGCCTAGGTACTTCGAGATTCCTGGGGAATTTCGTCGGACAGTCGATGCGGAGGATAGAGGCCCGATGGGGCCTAGGCTGTTTAGGGCTGATTCGGTTGTATCGCATTATTTTTTCACCTCTGAAAAAAGTCATGCTGGGGCCCCAGGCGGCGTGTCGATTTTATCCGACATGCTCGGAATACGCCATGGAAGCGTTGAGGCTGCACCCTTTAGGGCGGGCGACACACCTTACCATCAGGCGCCTTCTGCGCTGTCATCCCTGGAGTTCGTCGGCCGTCTACGATCCCGTACCTCCAGGTAAGCGTAAAGGATAATCCCCACAAGGGCGAGAAAGAGGCTCAGCACTTGGCCGCGGGAGAGTTGATACAGGGTAGGAGCATCGGGTTCCCGAAAAATTTCGGCGAAATATCTCACAAAAGAGTAAAAACAGAGGAAATCAGCCGTCAATTTTCCGTACGTTCGGGAGGGACTTTTCCAAAATGTCCTCTGGAGGAGGAGAAAGAGCAGTATCCCCTCCAGAAGAGCTTCGTAAAGTTGGGAGGGATGTCGCGGTGGGATTTCGGCGATGGGAGTCAGCGGTGCGACGGATTGGGGAAAGCGGATAGCCCAAGGTAAGGTGGTCACTTTTCCCCAAAGTTCTCCATTGATGAAATTGGCCAGGCGGCCGAAAAAAACACCGAGTGGTGCGATGGCACAGCATAGGTCCGTCGATTGCAAGAAGGATAGGGAATACCGTCGAGAAAAGGCCATGATGGCTATGGCGATGCCGATGACAGCACCATGAAAGGACATGCCGCCTTCCCAAAATCGAAAAATCCATAGGGGATGGCCCTTCCAGAAGGCGAAATCATAAAAGATGACATAGCCTGTACGGCCACCGAAGAGGATGCCCAGCGCTATGGCGACCAGGAATGATTCGTTTTCAGGAACCGATAATGGCGAGCGACCTTTTCGGGAGCACATGTTAAAAAAAACGTAGGCGGAAAGAAGTCCCAGGAGGTAGGCCACACCGTACCAGCGGATACCCTCTGTGAAAAATGAGGATGGGAAGCGAAAGACAAAGGGATCCAGCTGATGAACCCAGTAGGCGAAAAATTTTGAAGACATCGTTGGGCGTGAGGAATTTAAAGTGGCGTAACCCGTAAAGTTTTTGAAGAAAGATTTAGACCTTCGGAAACACGGGCCCATGTGGCTTCGAGCATTTGCGCGTGCTCCGGGGTAAGGGGTACCAAGGGCAGCCTCGTTTCATGGGATGTGATGATTTTCCGTCGTGCGAGGAGATGCTTTATGGGTACGGGATTGCTCTCGAGGAAGAGGTCGCGGAAAAGAGGGGCCATGACTTGGTGCAATGTCCGGGCTTCGGCCACGGCACCGCGAAGCATGGACTGGACAATTTTCTGCACCTCGTCGGGAAATAGATTGGAGGCGACGCTGATGACGCCACAGGCTCCGAGAGCCATGAAAGGGAGCGTCATGCTGTCATTACCACCGAGAATGGAAAAATTCTCCCCGAGTGCGGCCCGAAGGGCATCGACGCGAGCACACTGTTCAGTGGCTTCTTTAAGTCCGACGATGTGGGGATATTTTTCGTGGAGCTTTGCGACCGTCTCTACGGCGATTTCGATGCCACAGCGAGAGGGAACGGAATAGAGGATGATGGGTTTTCGAGTGTTTTGGGCGATGGTCGAAAAATGGTGAAAAAGACCTTCCTGGGAGGGTTTATTGTAATAGGGAGCGACTACGAGGATGGCATCCACATCCAGATGATCGGCCAATTGCGTCTTTGTTACGGCGTGTTGTGTCACGTTGGAGCCGGTGCCGACGATGATTTTAAAAGAAGGTTTTTTTTGCTCCAGCGCCTCTCGGGTGAGTATTTCAAGCTCACCGTTATCGAGCGCGGGAGATTCTCCGGTGGTGCCGCCGATGACGATTCCTTCGAGATTTTGCTGGGTGGTAAGTAGGTGTTCAAAACTGGCGAGATCCAATTTCTCCGCCAGAAAAGGGGTAACGAGTGCGGAGTAAGTTCCTGAAAAGAGCGGTTTTGGGTCCATTTCCTCAAGGGTAGGAAAAGTGGTTCAAAATCAAGGGAGATATTGTGGTTTTTCTCGAGAGGAAGGTGCGGATTTTGGGATTTTTCGGGCCTTCGTTTGGTTTCCCGCCTTTGCGGTAAGAAAAAATGCAAAGCGGGAGCTTTCATTTTTCCTTACCGCAGCCCGCGCAGCGGGCGGGAGCCCAGAGGGCTCTAAAGGCGGGAAACCCGCGGGTCATTCGGAGACGCTGCCCGGGAAATGGTGTGGAATTTCGAAATTCCTACGGAGGAAAAGACTTGTAAGCGCGTGCATTCCCGGTAGACAGTATAAGGTATGAGTGATAAGACAAAAGAGCCCCAGGAGGCCGTCAATACGCTGCAGCTCGCGGTCAACGCCGTCAATAAGCAATTTGGCGAGGGCTCTTTGATGCGTATGGGAGATGCCAAGAAACTCAATATATCGGTCATTTCAACGGGTTCGATTTCGCTCGATCTCGCCCTGGGTGCAGGAGGTCTTCCTCGGGGCCGCATCTGCGAGATTTTTGGCCCGGAATCCTCCGGCAAGACGACGTTGTGCCTGAGTGTTATCGCCGAAGCCCAGCGCCGTGGAGGCAATGCCGTTTTTATCGATGTCGAGCATGCCATTGACCCCCGCTATGCGAAAGTGGTCGGAGTCGATCTGGATAATCTCATGATGGCACAGCCGGAAAGCGGAGAAGATGCGCTGAATATCATGGAGATGCTCATTCGCTCTGGGGCCGTCGATGTTGTCGTCGTCGATTCCGTAGCGGCTCTAGCCTCCAAGGCCGAGCTCGATGGACGGATGGGGGACGTAACGGTGGGTGCTTTGGCGCGGTTGATGGGACAGGCCATGCGCCGCCTCACACCGATCATTAGCCATACCCAATGCGTGTGTATTTTCACCAATCAAATTCGCGAAAAAATTGGAGTGATGTTCGGCAATCCGGAGACAACTCCGGGAGGTCGGGCGTTGAAATTTTCCGCCTCCATTCGCATGGATATACGCCGCTTGGCCCAATTGAAAGATAGCAGCGGTAAGGTTATCGGGAGCCGTACGCGCGTTAAAGTTGTGAAAAATAAAATAGCGCCACCCTTCACGGAGTGCGAGTTCGACATCATGTACAATGAGGGTATCTCTCGTACTGGATCAGTGCTGGATCTGGGATTGGAATACAACATCATCGAAAAGAAAGGTTCTTGGCTGGCCTATAAGGGAAAGATGTTGGGACAGGGGAGAGAGGCGGCCAAACAGGTAATGGCGAAGGATCCGTCCATGATGGATGAAATCCAGACCGCCATTTATCAGAAGGTGAAAGTAGCCGGTGGAACGGTTTTAGGTAAATCTCCCCGCGACATGGTCGGCGGGGATGAGCTTTGAGTAAGAAAGAGGAATGATAAACAGCGGGCGGGAGATTATTTTCCCGTCAGGGAGGATGCGGGGATCGATATGACACAGAAATTTTCTGAAAAACAGCATCCTATGGCGAAAGAACAGTGGCGATTTTCTTCTCCAGAGACCTTTGGGGTGCCCTTAGGTCGCCTCTTGGCCGAGGCTAAGAAAGAGATGACCTCTCCGGAAGAGGACTTTTGTAGCCAACTGGGAGGCAATACCTATGATTGGTTTGATCTTTGTGCCACAGGAGATTGGGCGGAGCGTGAGATATTTTTGAACCGGTGTGGCGATGTGCATTGGGAGGACGATGATAGATCGATCTGGAAATATGCCTTCGTCGTTGAGGAAGGCATGGATATTCGCTCGGAGAACTGCATTCGTCCTGTGGGTGCTTTTCAGGCCAATAGAATTTTTATGGAACTACGCCGTGGTGCTCATGTGAAATTTTCCCTCCGATTCGAGGAGTGTCCTACGGTATTGTCCGTTCTGAAGTTTGTGCTGTGCGAGCAATCATCACTGGAGGTCTTTATTTTTAGTCAGGGAGTCATGGCGAGTCGTTTGGAATTGGAGGTACAGCTAAAGGGCGAAATGAGTTCAGCGGCAGTGGAAATCAGGCATTTGGGCGATCAAGATCATCGGTTTGATTGCCGGACAAAACAATGTCATACCGCGCCGCATACGACATCACATTTAAAGATCAGAACTGTTCTCGATGGGCAATCGCGGCTGGTTTTTGGGGGGAAGGTCGTGATTGCCGAATCGGCGGTTGGCAGTAAAGCTTCCCAAAAAAATGAAAATCTGATGCTGTCTGGCGGAGCTTTGGCCCACAGTTTGCCAGAGCTTGATATTCGTTCGAAGGAGGTGGAATGTTCCCATGGTGCGACCGTTGTGCCGTTGGATGAGGAGGTTTTATTTTACATGGCCTCCAGGGGTATAGAAAGGGATTGGGCCAAGAGGCTTTTGAGGGAGGCTTTTCTCGGGAATGGTATCTTTGCCGGGTATTAGGGAGCGTTGTTTTTTCGCGCGATGGCCCCCTTTACTTTGCTAAAGTAAAGGCTGGCATTCTCACGGAGTGAGAATAGCCATGGTTGGCGTACGCCAACGGGCCATCGCGCGGCGCACCGATTTCCATGGGCATCATTTACCAAAATAAGGTCGCGAGGACGACACATCCATAGATAGCCAGAAGTGCTCCTAAAAATCGCGGATAGAAAAAATCTTTTTTCTCCCGGAACCAATCGATGAAATCCCGGAAGCGATACGGCCAGGTTCCCAGGTAGATGGAGAGTAGGATGGTGAAGTAAATGCCAAAAACCATCCAAAGTCTGGAAGCGGTCTCTTCCATGTAAGCCGCTTGTAATAACTCATTCGCACCAAGTAAAGCAAAAATACAGATGCCGCGTATGGAAAGAAAGTCCCGCAGATGTAAGAGCGCTATGAGGCCGACGGCGGCGAAGAAAATGAAAAAAAAGACTTTATATTGGCCAAAATCAGACTCTCTCAGATGAAAGATATGCCACAGGAACCAGCTGACGGCCGGCACAAAACAGGCGTAATTGACGGTTTGGGAACGCATTCCGCTGTGCAGTAATTTTAGGCATGCTGCCGGGAAGCACAGAAATGCGGTTCCCAATAACAAGAAAATCGTTCCAAAAATAAGCTCAGCTTCCGATAATGTCATGGGGCCCTTACTGAAAGAAGGTGCTTAAAATGTCAAAGCTTTCCTCTTCGGAGTGAAGGTCGAGATTGAGTATCCAATCAATGGGAATCTGATGGCGGAACCATGTGCGCTGTTTGCGGATAAGGTGAAGCGTATTTTGAAGCATAGGGTCCTTCAATGCGGCAATATCCCTGCGGTCGGTTTGTAACCAATGGAGGGTTTCACGGTACCCTATGGCTTGTCCAGCAGGACTATCAAACCTTAGACCTTGGCATTGCAGTTGCTGTACTTCCTCAATAAGTCCTCGGGTAATCATGTCGTCAATGCGCTGTGCTGCGCGGTTGCGAAGATTTTCTGGATTGCGCGTAAGCAAGCAGGTACGCTTTGGCCATGCGTGAAAAAGCGACTGTTTCGCCAAAAAGAGCTCTTGCAATTCCAGAACATTGTGTCCTGAAGCCAGACAGCGCGACAGGGCCCGAAGAACTCGTCTTGGATTGCGCAGATCGAGAGCGCCTGTTTTGGGACTGATTTTGAGAAGTTCTTCGACAATCCCTGGAAGTCCTTCCTGACAGAAGAGCTCCGATACATACGCTTGAATGGATTTTGGGATGAAGATATCGTCGATAACGGCTCTGTAGAAGCTTTGAAGATAAAATCCGGAACCACCTACGATGAGGACCGGATGCCCGCGATTTTGGATATTTTTGACCGCCGTAAGGGCATCGCGCTGATAGCGCTCGACGTCGTACGTTTCAGAGATGTCGCAGAGGTCGATGCCGTGATGAGGAACGCCCACCCGTTCTCGAGGAACGGGCTTCGCTGTCCCAATGTCCATTCCGCGGTAGAAATTCAAGGAATCACAGGAGAGGATTTCGGCTGAAAACTTCTGGGCCAAGCGGATTGACAGTGCCGTTTTGCCGATGGCCGTGCATCCCGTAATGATCCACAATGTAGATGCTTCCATGGGTTACCAGCGTAGCAAATGGCAACTGATGGAGAATGACGTACGCTGTTTTCGCGAGTCTCGATGGTCGAAACGCAGCTTCACTTCGATGTCCCATGTCTGGGAAACTTCACGGATGAGGCTGTAACGATGTTCTTCCAGGCGATGTCGTCGAGCATCCCATTGGAAGAAAATTTCCCACCGGGTGACTGCGTTGAGATTCCCTGAAAATTCTGTGGCGTACACCTGCGTACGGCGCCGTAGATACCGGTTCCAGAATTGGATCTGCCATATGTCTCCGCTGAGAACTTTGCAGGAAGTGTTGAATTCTTTCCAGGTTCTGTCATTGGGGTCAATGCGCGTATAGGCCTGAAAGTGCAAAAATTCAGCTGGGCTGACCTGAAAATGGACATGGGTATCCGAGAGGTGGTGGTTAGCAATCCTCTGATTATTGGGTAATTCGAGGACGATGGGTCGCTGTGGATAGATATCTTGGTAAATGTGGAATGTGGCTAAATCGCGGGCTAGGTAAGGAGTTGTGCTGGCGGTTTGAAGAAAATTTTCAATCCCAATCCTCATGATATGGGAACGATACAGTCGATCGACATCGCGCCGTTCCATGAGGTCGATCACGGGCAGATGCGTGTCCTGCGTGAAATTATCGATGGCCGGGATTCTATCCCAATGGTGTTCCGAAGAGGGAATCCAACGGTATTGGAGGATCGGGTGGAGGATATGGCGTAGGCCGCGAATCCCCCAAAGGGCGTTTTCGGACGACATGGAGCGATAGAAATTGAAATTCAGGTCGAAACCGATCTGCCCCAGCGCTCTATGGAAGGTTTTTTTTTGCGGTAGAGAAGTGTAGCTCGTTCCGTGAAAGCCGAGAAGTGGTGTCCACTGTAGGAAATGATCCCAAGAGAAAGGGTGTGCTATTTGATAAGCCACCTCGGTGCGTCGAGCATGGATAGCGTTTTTTTCCTGGGATTTCAAAAATATTTCTCCACCGTCCTCTTGATGAAGATGGGTAAAATCGAGAAATCCCTGCTGATAAAAAGAGCTTTCACCATTACTTCTGGGGAAATATTCAAAGCGCAGTGATGGTAGCCGTTGGGTACTACTCTGGAAACGGTGTAAAGGAACGCGTGTGAAGCATGTCGTCAGAGCATGTTTATGGCGGTAATTAGTTTCTATGAAGTGATCAGGGAAAGGATCTTGCTCATGGCGATTGTAGTAGAAGTTGTGGAGTATTTCCGAATCGCTCCACCAATGAACGC
>JAIRRP010000043.1 GCA_031255915.1 Puniceicoccales bacterium
TACTCCTATGTCCTTGAAAAAAGAGGCATTCGGGAAGAGGATAAACTTTCCCACATCCTCTTGCGTTGCCAAAAGACGAAGGCCAAAGTTGTCGATATCTTCAATCGGAAGGGTCTGGCATTCGCTCGGGAATTGCACAAATCCTTCGAGGACATCACCGTTTTCGACCTGAATTTTCAGTTCGACTCCTTCGCCAATGCCGAAGCGGAAGGTCTGCGATTGGAATATGGCTGTCTCCACAACATCGCTATGCCGGATGATTCCAGTGATGTGGTGATTTGGCAGAATGGCAATCCGTCGGTGACGCAGCTTCGCTACGTCTTGAAGGAACTGTTCCGCATCCTAAAGCCGGAGGGTCTTCTGTTTATCTCTGGAGTCGCCTTTGCTCCCGAAGACCTTCAGGCCTTCGGCCTCACAATGGGGGAAGAAAAACTTTCTCCCGATACTATCTGTGCTTTCACGAAAAAAGTATCCCTTGAAGCGTGCGCATTCCATGGTGAATGATGACATTTGGCGCCCTGAATGGCCCTTCCCCGGCGGTTATTAGGATTAACAATATAATTAAGGCCGCACACCTAAATCCCGAAAAAGCTGGTGGCGAGACCCAGAATCGAACTGGGGACACAAGGATTTTCAGTCCTCTGCTCTACCAACTGAGCTATCTCGCCGCAAGTCCTTCTAAAGGAGGCGAATGCACCTTTGAAGTCAAGATTTTCCCCCTTGAAAATCCATGGCCATCAACTTATTAGGAGGAGCTTTAATTTATGCCATACGATGCCGTGAATATGGAAGAGATATTGAGCCTCTGCCGTCGCAGGGGATTCATCTTTCCGTCGTCTGAAATTTATGGTGGCCTCGCCGGGTTTTTCGACTACGGCCCACTGGGTTCCCAGATGAGGAAGAACATCAAAGACCTGTGGTGGTGTTCGATGACCCAGTGGCGGGACGGCATCGTCGGCATTGACACGGCCATTATCCTGCACCCTCGGGTTTGGGAGGCTTCCGGTCACCTCCATGGATTCACCGATCCCATGGTCGACTGCAAGGCCTCCAAGATGCGCTATCGGGCAGACCAGCTCTTCTTCGCCCGAGTCATTGTCGAGGGAGAAACGATCGGCTACGTCTCGGTTCTCGATGGAATCGACAAGCAGGTCAGGGCCGAAGAGGAAGCCCAAAAACTCAAGCGCAGACTCGCCAAAAAGGGAGAACTGAAGCCCATTCAGCTCCTTCCCTATACCGATGCTAGGTCGGAAGAATATGTAAAAATTCCCTCACCGGCAACCGGCCAGCCGGGCACACTCACGCCGCCACGGGCCTTCAATCTCATGTTCCAGACCCATGTCGGTGCATTGGAAGATACGACTTCCACTGCCTACCTGCGGCCGGAAACCGCCCAAGGAATTTTCGTCAATTTTAAGAATATTTTGGATTCGACGCGCGTCAAGTTGCCCTTCGGCATCGCCCAGATCGGGCGCTCCTTTCGCAATGAGATCACGCCGAGAAACTTTATCTTTCGGTCACGGGAATTCGAACAGATGGAGATGGAATTCTTCATCGACGACTCGGAGGAATCCTGGCAGCACTGGTATTCCTACTGGATCGAAGAACGTCTGCGCTGGCATCGATCGTTGGGTATTCGGCCGGAATGGTTGGGCCTCGAGGTGCATCCTAGGGAAAAATTGGCGCACTATTCCCGGGCCTGTACGGACATCACTTTCCGTTATCCCTTCGGTGCGCAAGAGCTGGAAGGCATCGCTGCCCGGGGTGATTTCGATCTACGGCAGCATCAGAAGGCTTCCGGAGTGTCGATGGAGTATTTTGACGAGACCACCCGAAGGCGCTTCCTTCCCCATGTCATCGAACCGGCCCTTGGTGTAGATCGCTTATTTTTAGCATTGCTCTGTTCGGCCTATGATGAGGATGAAATCGAGGGCGAAAAGCGCAACGTATTACGCCTGCATCCGGCCGTGGCACCCATCAAGGCGGCCATCTTCCCGCTCGTTAAAAATAAACCCGAGCTGGTCGAGCTTGCGGAAAATCTTCATCGGCGATGGCGGAAAAAATGGCCCGTTGCCTACGATGCCTCGGGAGCCATTGGGCGACGTTACCGCCGCATGGACGAGATCGGGACGCCATTCTGCATCACGGTGGATTTTCAGTCCCTGGAAGATGGAACCTTCACCCTTCGTGATCGGGACAGCACTCGGCAGCTACGCCTTTCCGAAGCCGAAATTACCGCCGAGATCGATTCCAAACTATCCCTCTAGAGAGAATTACCTTCTGACGGTTTATTATCGGCGCTTTGGGAGCCGTTGGATGGTGTCGCCGTCGGATGGATGAGATTGATTCCCGATTATCCCTCTAGGAGCATTTCACCCGCTGGTAAGGATCGCAAGGACCTTTCTGTCGGGAGTATTCGATCTTTGCCGCCTTTGCGCTGAGGGAAAATGCAAAGCGGGAGCTTTCATTTTTCCTCATCGCGGCCCGCGTAGCGGGCCAGAGCCCGAAGGGCTCAAAGGCGGCAAACCCGCTGGTCATACGGAGACGGTACCCAAACACACCGCCAATTTCAAAATCTTCAATTCCCTCCGTCACACCACCAACTTCAAAACCTCAAAACTTCCCCTGTTTGGCATTGACCCCATGGGGAATCTCTTCTTCCTCCCTTCACAGGAAGTTGGTACATGAACAACATCTACAAGTGCCTCATCACGGGAACCCATGGTTGCGGGAAGTCGACATTATCCCATCGCATCGGCTCCGAACTAAAGCGCAATGGGCACAACGCCATTGTCATCAGCGAAACCGCTCGTGAATGCCCCTTCCCGATCAACAAGGGCCAAACGCTTAATTCCACACTGTTCATCGCCCTACGCCAGGCGGTCAAGGAACTTGAAGCCATCGCCCATGGCTATACCCATCTGGTTCTCGACCGAGGTGTCTTGGATTCCTTCATCTATTCCGAAGCAACGCGACAGGGAACTATTTCCGAACTCGAAAAGGCGATTCAAGGAGCACTCACGACCTGGTCTCGGCAGGAATACGATCAGGTGATTTTTCTCCGATGCGATTCCCGCGATGCTCCACAGGCGCTTCAGGAGGATGGTATTCGCGAAACGGACCGAGCTTTTACGCAGAAGATCGATGAGCTTTTTGAAAAAATGATCGCCAAAGTCTTTCCCTCATTTTGTTCCATGACTTACTCACAGTCGCAGAACTGCGATATTTCCATCGGTCTCAACGGAAAAGTTTCTATCCATCATGAATAATAGCTTCGACACGAATTTTAGTTGGCTCTTCAATTCTTACATCTGCTGGGTAATCGTCTTTTCGGCACTTCTCGGGGCCTATTATAACGCAACGCTGCGCTTCAAGCTCAGCTACGTCATATGGGTCATGAGCAATTGCTATCTCATGGTGCGCAATTTCCGCATCAGTGAAAATGCCCAGGCGACCATGTACGTCGTCTACCTCATCATCAATATCATCGGGCTCAAGAACACCATTGGCCACAAAGGCTGGCTGACACCGAAGAAGTAATAGGGGTTTCTGTAAAAGAACTTTGATTAATACAGCGCACCCGCCCATGAAGGGCGGCATTTTTTGCTTATCATCTTCCATTCATAAAAAAAAGAAGTAAATTTTTACATCTTCTTGATTTCTTTCTTGATATCTCATAAATCAAATCTAGCGTGTTAGACCTTACCGTAAGGTAGTACGGTTTAGTTAGGGGAGCGCGAGTCGACCTTTTTTAGGTCGGCTCGTCGTTTTTAGGGATAGGAAATGGAAACTCCAGAGCCGGAATTTTGTCCAATATGGGATGCTACCTATCTTTACCCCTTCAACATAAGCGAAAGGGGTCATCATGACGGGCCATTGGTTCGCGTGAGAAGCTGTGGCATGGCGTGTATCGTCCCCTTTTCGGCCAAATGCTGCAAAAATGGGGCGTATCGGTTTTTCAGGCCCCGCCCCCGGGACAGCCCTCAAAGAGGGCTTAAGCGGCTAAAGCCGCTCGCTCGCGAAGCGAGCGTTCCGGGGCCCCGCAGAAACGCTCAATGGCTAAACCCCACAGTCACGACCGTCCAGAACCTGCCACCGCTTCTCATATCCATTGCCTCTTATCTTCGCCAATACCTCAGGTCTTCTAGTCTCGCAACAGTGTGACGATGTTCTCCATATGCCGTGTCTGCGGGAAAAGATCCACCGGTTGAATGGAGCTCAGATGATAACCCTGATCTTGCATCTCCTTTAAATCTCGGATTTGGGTACTGGGATCGCAGGAAATGTAGATAATTTTTTTCGGATGAAAGTGCATCAATTGTTGTAGAAATGACGATTCACAACCTTTGCGAGGCGGATCGATGATGACGACACTCTGATCGGCTGGAAAGGCGATCTGTGCAAAAATCGCTCCGGAAGTCCCACGGAAAAATTCCACATTGGCCATACCATTACTCTCGGCATTTCTACGGGCCAGAAGAATGGCATCTTCCTTAATTTCGATCCCCACTACTTTTTCGAAATACTGGGCAGATGAGATCGCGAATAATCCCACTCCGCAGTAAGTATCTATAAGAAATTTTATCGAATCATCACTTGCCTGCCGGACAACATGATGAACCATTTCCGGCAAGACTTCCGCATTGTTTTGAAAAAAATCACCGGCCCGAAAGGCAAAGGAATATTTTTCCACTTTTTGTTCCAGGATGCGGTGAGGTTTTTGACAAACATCACCGGCCACATCGCGAAAGAGTAATGTTTGACCACGGCGATAGGAAGACCATTGCTTGTAAATTTCCGATCGAGCATGAACTAGAGCGGCATTGATGGCTTCTGTGGCGATGGGACAATGGGGAACATCCACCAATGCGTTACGGCTTCCTCTTTTGAGAAAACCTATTGAAAAGTTTGGTGATTTTGGTGTCTGAAAATGCGGTGTCAGTTTGTCGCGGTAGTGCCATTCAGGCCCCGAGAGTGGGGGCGCTACAACGACATCCGTCCATCCGAAGCGATGAAAGAATTCCCAAATATGGGATTGTTTCATCCTCTGCTGCTCTTCATAGACGACATGCTGATACTGGCATCCGCCACAGAGTCCATAGAGCGGACAGCGCGCCTCTCTCCGGTGGGGCGACGCTTCCAATACCTCCATCAGATCGGCTTCGGAATAATTTTTATGATTCCTGTAAACACGGGCTCGGACGCGTTCTCCCGAGATGACAAAAGGAACCATGACGACCCATCCGTCCACACGACCTACGCCGAGCCCCAGATTCGTCACATTGTCGATGGAAAGCTCAACGATCTGGTGGTAAACGAAAGGAATCGGTATAAAATGCTTGAGAACTCGCTCTTCCATAAATGACTACAAATTTTAAAGTTTAGCAAAGGAGCTTCGGTGCCTGCAGCAAGCTGTCGTTCTCCCCGCCTTTGAGCCCTACGGGCTCTTGCCCGCTGCGCGGGTCGCAACG